>NZ_JBANBK010000139.1:0-13612 GCF_053572325.1 Bradyrhizobium sp. UFLA05-112
AAACTTGCCAGAAACTTCTTGGCTGCCGTCCACCTCGCCGCGATCGTCGCCTATTGGATCAATTGAGTCTGAACCCTAATATTACAGTTGTTTTTTCGGCAGGCTTCTGAATCTATGGGCAACCATGATTCGGAGATCGTGGACGCGGGCAGCGTCGATAGAGGAAACGGTTGCGTTGTGGGCGGCGTCGCTTCGGGAGATCAAGAAGCGGATTCGTCCGTTGTTCACGCAAGAGCGTGTTGCGACGAATGCTGGCCTGTTCCTGGAAGGCTTGCTTGGAGATGAACAACGCAAGACCGGTTGGATGCGCGCGGAAGCGGCTGGCGATCCAGGCCCGTGGCGCCAGCAGGCGATCTTGGGTCGCGGGGATTGGGACGCCGATGCCCTGCGCGACATCGTGCGTGACTATGTCATCGAGCATTTGGCGGATGACGATGCGGTGCTGGTGATCGACGAGACCGGCTTTCTCAAGCAGGGCAACGCGTCATGCGGGGTGGCGCGGCAATACACCGGTTCGGCGGGCAAGATCACGAACTGCCAGATCGGAGTCTTCGCTTCCTACGTTTCGCGCCACGGTCATGGGTTCATCGATCGCGCGCTGTATCTTCCGAAGGAATGGACCGATGATCCAGATCGCCTGGAAGCCGCATACGTGCCCCCTGATACCGGCTTTGCCACCAAACCAAAGCTTGCCGCGAGAATGATCGCCCGCGCGATAGCCGCGTCTGTACCATTTAAGTGGGTTGCCGGTGATACGGTCTACGGTGTTGGCGACATCGAACAGCAACTACGTCGGGCACGCAAAGGCTACGTGCTCGGGGTCAGCAGCGCTCATGTGTTTCGATCCTGGGGCAAGCGACCGCCGGTCGCCGGTACGGCTGCAGACATAGCCCGGACGCGGCGCTCATCTGACTGGAAGCGTCTGTCGGCGGGAGCCGGAACCAAAGGGCCGCGACTACACGATTGGTGTTATCTCGAATTGGCCGATCTCGAGGCCGAGCAGTTCAACAATGCTAATGATGGCTTGTGGACGCGCGGCCTACTGATCCGTCGTCGGATCGCCGATGATGACCTCGCCTTCTTCACCACTTGGTGTCCAGCGGGAACATCCATTGAAACGCTGGTCGCGGTCGAAGGCCATCGATGGGCGATCGAGGACAGCTTTGAGACCGCGAAAAACGAATTCGGGCTCGATCACAACGAGAGCAGATCCTGGCATGGCTGGCACCGTCATGTGTCCCTGGTGATGCTCGCCTTTGCCATGATGGCCGCAATCCGGCATCGCGCCAATCCGCCGCCGCCCAAAAAAACGAAACACCGTCCTCCGGCAAAAGCCAAAGTACAACCACGCCGCCGCTGATCCGTTGGTCAATCCAGGAAATTCGCCGCATTGCCATCCGACTCGCTCGAAAGCGTATTCAGCCCGCACACATCATCGCTTGGTCTTGCTGGCGCCGAGTTCACCAGGCGACCGCGCAACGCGCTCACCTCAAAGCCAAAAAACAACTGTAATGCTAATTCGTTCTTCAGCGGTTTAACAATGTTCTCTCGGTCGCGGTTATCGTAGAAAGCGGAATCATTCGTCACGAAATGCACAACGCTTGAGGCAGAGAACTCCAACGCGGTTTCCCAAATACAGCAGTCGCGGAATTGTTCGTTATTCTCGCCGCAGGGAGGAGTGTGATTGAGAATACGTTGCAGTGAGGCTTGGGCTTGCTCAAAAGTGAAAGGGGCGCGAACAATGACGCCATCAAGCTCCTTCCACCTTCGCAAAATACCCTCGTGAATCGCATTCTCAGTGGGCATTGGCTGCAACACACGTTCATGCCCGGATAGTTGCCTTAGGAGATCGACGCTTTTTCGAAGTGCAGCGCTAGCCCTAACTGCCTCACTCTTCAAAACACGATCAACTTCCAATTCGACGATTTCCGGAAGCACAATCGTGCTGCTATTTGCCGCGACCGCAAATAACACTGCGCTGCCTACCGAACTATGGAGCATTCGCTCTGAGACCCATACGTTGGCGTCAAGTAGAAGGCAGTATTTCGAATCTTGGTCTGACATTCGAGTCGACCTCTCCTTGGAGTGTCGGTGTAATACGCCCAGCTCTGCCTTAATTGTTCAACGCCAAGGCTCGAACTTCGGCAGGATCTCGGCACCGCGCGGCGGCAGCGAGTGCAAACAAATTTCGACTCGATGTCGGACAGCCGGACGTCGTAAGCCCAGCCGTCGGCTTTGGCTTCGGTGTGGCGGCCCCAGCGATTGCGGCGATAGATCAGGACGCCGCGCACGCTCATCTCGCGCATCTCGGCAAAGGTGATCTCTTGCGGGGTCGGCGGTCATCGTTTCAAGAATTCGACATTGGATACAACGTGACTTTCTTCAGAAAAGATGTCCGAACATCTGACACCACATCGATGCCCGGGCGAAGGTGACCTAGGAATTGCTCGATTTGAGCTAGGTGCTCCTCCGCACAGTCGCCCGCCCAATCGTCAAAATTGATGACGACATAAGCGATCATCCGCGCGTCGGGCTTATATGAGTCCATTTGGCTCTTCGCCGACGCGAGGTCCTTCGACAGCTTCTCCAGAAGTTTCTCGTCTACAACGAGAGACGTCGATCCGACGTCGCCCTTCGCGCGGCGGTGCAATTCCTGCTCCGACGTATTGATCGTTTTAACTTCGCAAAGAAGGGGTGCGCCATTGTGGAGTGCACCTAGATCAGGGGTTCTCAGGTTCTTGAACTTGGCCCGTGGAATGAATCGGATATCGTCGCATCCCATGCCTTGAAGATAGTTATAGGCGCGGACCTCGTTGAACGTATCGAAGAACGGTTGCCAATCCCGCTTGGGATCACGAACCGCAATTCGGTCCAGCAGGTCAACCTTGATTTGCTTCCATGCATCTTCGGGTAGCATCGCCAGATTGCGATCGACCTCCATGAAGAATCCCAACTTGAGCGGATTGGTTAGTTTGTCGTCGTCGGCGCGGAAGTACGCGCTCGCCGAGTTGAGGGCGATGGATGCGTCGCGAAGCTCTAGAATGCGACCGAAGGTGTGCATCAACCACTCCTAGGGCCGGTGCGCCTCAAGCAATTCTTCGAAGGTCATGTCATTCGGTTCGAGGGAGCGGCCCACCAACGCCTTGGTCAGGGCGCGACACATGGGGTAGCTCTTCGAGCCAAGGGCTCTGAATTCAGCGACTTGCGCAAACTGCTGGAGTGTGGCGCCAAGATCAAACCCCTGCATTGCAAGATCGATGGCGGTTTCCAGCATCATGACGACGCGCTGGCCGTCGTCCATCTCTTTCCATTGCAGATACGACGCGCCGATAGGATCGCCCCAAGCGCCGCTCCTCGTATCCGGCCCGCGTTCTCCTTGCGCTGTGACGCGCACCTCGTGCGTGGAGTGGTTGGTCCAAACGACGAGATCCTTGCCGTTGATCATGCATTCACCTGTTTTCCAGCGAATCACCACCGGCAAATTGGCACAATGCAGGGTAGAAATGCGAGGCGCGGGACGCTTATCCCGATTATTCACAGGACCTACAAAAGTGGAAAGGATGGGGCTTTTGGGGGAGTCTATTTGATCTTGAACGGACCAGCCGTCTCGCGCTCGGCCCGCGCTGGTCAGTGCTGGTGCTTGCCGCATTGCGAAGATCGTCGGTGGCCCGCCGCTGCCGCGTGTGAGGGAACAAAATGACGTTTGCGATTGCCCCGACAGATCTCGATTGGTTTGACCGGATCCGCACGGGTCCGATCGACCGCATTGTGAATTTCTGGACGCCGACCCCGTGGAACGTGAAAGGGCTACAGGCGGGGCAGCGGCTCTACTTCATGCTGAAGGCGCCTACTCGGAAAATTGGGGGCTACGGACACTTCGTTCAGTATCGCGATGCTACCGCCAAGGAAGCGTGGCGCCTGTATGGCCCGAACAACGGGACCGACAGCGAGAACGAGCTAGTTCGCAAGATTCAGCTTTTTGCCGCGAAGCGGTCGAAGGCATTTACACCGACTAGCGATCCCGTAATCGGCTGCATTGAACTCTCCGAAGTCATCACCCTCGACGACGCTGCATTTGTCACTCCTGAGAGTTGCGGACATTCATTCCCTCGGGAGGTGGTCAAGTTGAAGTACTTTAGCGATCCAGACGGGATCGCTGCGAGTATTGATAAGCCGGTCCCGAGCGTTCCTCCATTCGTCCTCGTGGTTGGTGATCCTACTCGCAAACCAGTGAGAAGAAAGGAGCGCAAAGGCCAATCCCTGTTTCGGCGTGAGATCCTGAGAAACTACGGCAACAAATGCTGCATTTCGGGCGATTCGGTCGAGGCCTTGTTGGAGGCTGCTCATATTCAGCCGTATATCAACGAACTCAGCAACCACGCGCAAAACGGCATTTGTCTTCGGGTCGATTTGCATCGATTGTTCGACGCTGGCTTGTTGACGGTTAATGGCGACTTCGAGATTGTGGTGAGTGCAAAGCTCAAAGGCACGACTTACGCCGGGCTCAAGGGTAAAATTCAGCTCCCCGCTAATCCGCAGCACGAACCTTCGAAGGAAGCGATCAAGAATCGCAACACTGTGGAGTTTCGTGCGTAGCTCGATGTGTGTTTATTTGTGGTTGGTAACACCAAGCAAGTACCGCTCTGAACGACAACGAAGGTTGAGTTGTCCTGCTGGCTTCTGGTCTCAAAGACTAGGGTATAGTTGCCGTGTTCGTGTCGATGACGTAGGTACTCCGTGGGATCACTCCATCGGTCACGCGGCTCAATGCGGTCGCTGCGGGACACCGAATTTTCGCCGGTCGCGATCCTTCCGATAAGCATGGCGTTGAGACACGACTGATCATTTCGGCAGGCGTCCATCGAGCCGATGTCACACCCCAGTGGGGCGGGTGTGACAGCAGAGCGAAAAGTTGAATGCTTTCAAATGCGATACCGCCAAATGGTGGGCCCGGCAGGACTCGAACCTGCAACCAGACCGTTATGAGCGGCCGGCTCTAACCATTGAGCTACAGGCCCCGCCACGGACGACCGCTGAAACGCGGCCGGCAACGGTGCGGGGCTCGTTTAACAGGGGGGCCGGCATTCCGGCAATGCCAATCGAAAGTAAACTGCGTATTCCGTAGAATGGTGAAGAGAACCTGCGTTCGCGGGCGCGGGTTAACCGTTAGCCCCCGGACAAGTCGCAGAAGGCGATGATTTCCGGCTTAAAACAAAAAGCGCTGAACCTCTTAGTTCAGCGGTTTCGCTCTATACTTCTCAAGTCTCCTCATCCTCGCAGAAACCCCCATCTACCATCTACCGATGTACGCTGCGCCCTCGGTTGCAAGAGACGGACATGCTGGATTGGATTGCGGCAGCAGATACTCAACATTGGCCACCCCTAAACGCCAAATCGCATGGGCTGGCCAGTGCCTTCTCAATCTGCCGAACCGCATTTTCAGCTTGCGGAGCCGGGCTTGCTCTTCCCCACGGCTGATTAGGTGTGAGGGATCGGTTCGGTACCGGTGCAGGTATACTTCGAAAACGGCACGCCAGATGCGAGATTCGTGCGAATCCAGACACGCCATCGCAGTAATCAATACCAGACATCGCTTACATATACGAACAAGCCTAATCCGCGCGAGCAGGATCCGACGAAAAACGACCTGGAAATGCAGAAACATGCCAAAAAGTAGGCGAAATTTGCCTGTCGGCAAACTCCACCACAAAGCACTTTCCCCCGACGCGGCGTGCATCTAAACGGAGCCAAAGCTTTTGCGTTGCGAGATCTCTTGATGGTGCTCGAAATTAAAGAGGATATGGGTCTTCAGGGGTGACAACAATGCTCGATGAAGACTTGGCTCGAATTCGGGCTCATCGCAACAACATAAACCGGTGTCGACGACTGCTAGGGACAAGACTGTCCGACGTAGAACGCCAGTTCATCGAGAAACGCGTTGCAGAGGAGCAGGCTGAGCTCCAGCATCTTTTTGCCAAGACCTTCCCATTTACATTGTCACTTCGGAAAGATCCGACCGACTCTCCGAAACTTCAAGACGAGCAAAGTTGGGGTCGCGCGTAAACATTGGACCAGATCTGGACTGCTTTCCAAAAACGTCAGACCGGTTTGGTCATTGAGGCCATTGGTCAAGAAGCTAGAGCAGATCAGTAGCATTTCGAGTGGCAGGACAACGTGTTACAATCGACGCGACTCGCTCGCGTCGTATCCGCTCGCTCGGTTTGAGGCGGTTGGTCCCCAACGGGGCTCGGGGAGTGTGTCGATCTTCTGCTCGCAGGGTTGCGATTGTCTTCTCGCAGGTTGCGATCGTCTTTGTGATGTCGCTCTTGATGTTCTTACCAGCAGTCGCGATTATTGCAGCTTGCGGGCGCGGCTAGATTTGGTCAAGGATCGGCCACCTGACCGAATTTCAATCATGATCTTGGAGTTTGGATCATCGATTCAAATCCATCGACCGTCAGCTTTTGGAGTAAATGTACTTGTACTGGCGTACATCCATACTGTGCCGAGTAAGGGTTAAGCGCCGCCAGGGCCGCCTTCGCCGTTATGTGCACTATCTTGATCTGCAGCCGAAGGGCGACCGGGCAATAGGCAGGCTAGCGTGCGGCGATCGAGACCGAGTTTGCGGCCTAGGCTCGGATGAGGAGTCGGTGGGACGCTCGACGCCGCAATGCTGAACACGCCGTTCGCGGTGCTGTCCGATGGACAGCGATGATGATCCGCATTTGTTCGCGCCCGCAATGTATTGGGGCACCTACAGGATTGTTCTTTCAGACAAACTTGGTGCGCGAGCACTTGAGGATGAGTAGTGTTGGAGCCGCGACGCTCAACTCTCTGCGGCCAACCTTGGTTAGACAATCAGGAGGGACGAAGCGATACCCAACAGCGCTCTCTGCGACAAGCGTCCGTCCGAGTCATGAAATCGCGAATTGCAGGGTATCTTTCAGCCAGCTGGCTCGGCGTGGGTACGAGTGTTTCGGTCCCGTAATCTAGTTGAGCGTTTCCTTGGTTCGAATCATATCAGGCAGCCTCGGCGAGTTTATAGGACCAGGTATGGATGACCGGATGGCGGTTCACGTCGTCGATGCCGGCCATAATGCGCTGCTTCAGTTCGTGTTTCGGTGTCACCCGGATGTGGCGCAACACCGAGCGGGCAAACTTGGAGAAGAAGCCCTCGATCAGGTTGAGCCACGAGCCGTGCTTGGGGGTGAAGGTGAGCTCGAAGCGTCCGACGGGTCGGGCGTTGAGCCAGGCGGTGGTTTCTTTCGAGATATGCGCGGAATGATTGTCGAGGATCAGCTTGATTGTGGTGCCCCTCGGATAGGCGGCATCGATCAGCTTGAGCAATTCGATAAACTCTCGGCTGCGATGGCGGTCTGTCGCAAGCGCATGGACCTTGCCGGTCAGCAGATCGATCCCGGCCAGCAGACTGAGCGTGCCATGACGTTTGTACTCATGATCCCGCACAAAGGTGGCGTGGACACCAGGCTCGGGCGGCAAATCCGGCGCCGTGGTTGCGATGGCTTGGATCCCCGGCTTTTCATCACAGGAGACGATTGCCACCGGCTTGCCCCTCTTCGATCTGGCAGAGGCTTTTTTCAGAACCTCGACTTCACGATAGACACACAGAACCTCGGCCATCTTCTGGTCGAATTCGGCGTCGCGGTTCTCCAGATAGTAGCGCACCTTGTGCGGCTTGATTTCCTCTTTGCTGAGAATCTTGCACACGGTGCCCTGGACCAAATTGGCCAGGCACTTGTGCCCGACCGCCGGCCCGTGCTCGCGCGCATGACGTGCCAGCAATCGCGTCGTCCACAATTCATGCGGATAGCCATGATCCTTGGCCTTGTCACACGCCAGGGACACCAGCCAAGCTTTGGCCTCCGGCGTGATCGTAGGCTCCTTGCCCGGCCGCGGCCGATCATCGAGGGCTGCCAGCGCCCCGTTGGCCAGAGCCCGCTCGACGCAGCGCTCGACGGTCTGGTGATGGACCCCAAGTTTGCGCCCCACGGCACAGAACGACGGATTGTCCCGGTAGGCCAGCAATATCAGCGCCCGCGAGACCCGGCTCGCCGGCTCGGTTCTCGACCGCGAAAGAGCTGCCAACGCTCCGATCTCATCGTCGGTCATCGCCAATTCGACCGCTTGCCGCCATCCTGCCATGATGCCACTCCTCGTTGCGCTAACCGCAACCGAGGAATCCGCCAACACTCAATCCGTTCCACCGCAGGCTTCTTGGAATCGGTCGTCTAGTTTGCGTCAGTTCCACATAGAGTTGCCGATAGCGGTCAATTGCTATCGCGGTGCCGTCGGGATTGAAGAAGTTTGCCGGTTCTGCCTCGACAGGCACAAAGCCCAACAGAAGAGAGGTTCTCGCCTTCTGCGGATCGTCGGAAGCAGGCCGAACATAGGCGACTGCCCGTTCCGGATCGTCAACAAAGATCGTGCCTAAGACGCGATGCAGCAAATGTATTCTCATGGCAGAACTTTGCATGCGTTCTTTCCGATGATGACCATCGCGCAGCATGCGAGGCGGGCTTTCGACCTCGTGGGCCAAAAGCCTTGACCAGCCGCCACTGTTGGCGGCATGCCCGTTATCGCCTTACGTGAGACGATCTACCGAAACTGCGCCCATGACTCTAGGCGCGATTGACTAACAGATTCTTGACGGAACCAGCACGCTGGGCTGTGTGTGAGAATGAGTTATAGAATCCGTTCTATAACTCGCTGCCATGACGAGATTTAACCGGTACCCCCTCAAAGAGCTTGATGCGTATTCTCGGGCCAAAGGGCAATCCTCGTGCAAATAACCTGCTGGCGATGCTCGGCGAGCTTCAGCGAGTCTCCGGCGTTCATCTCGCTGTAGGCGCGGGAAAGAAGCGGGCTGCTTAGGCTAGAACTCGGGCAGATTGTCCAAATTGTCCTTGGTGGTGTTATCCCTCTTCGTTTTTATATAGGCCACACCGTGGATGTGGATAACGAACACGTCCTCGCCTTTTTTCCATTTCCCATCGCTTTTCTTGAAGGCGGTAACGAATGTGATGCCATCATCACTGATGGCCTTCACCACAGTCTGACGCGTGAACTCTTGTGGCGCCTCAAGTGACTCGCCGTTATCCTTCCACGCCCTCACTCGATCGATGTGGGTATGCTTGTCGTTAAATCTTACCGCTGTGACGACGTAATCCGCCCATTTAGCCATTTCCTCTACGCTCCTTTCGCTTGCTGCGCGTTACGGGCGCGCTCTAGAATTGCTTTGCGATATTTTTCTTTAAGCTGCGGGACGATGTTCACGACGAGTGCGTTGTTGCGATACGGGCGAACCTTAGAGTCGATGGCATCTTCCATCGTCTTGATTGCAGCCTGAATACTTTGAGGCTTCTCCGGATCGAACCTCACCGTCGCAACCTGACCGTCCAGCGCCTTAAACGCTCGTTGCGCGTCATCAAGCTGCCTCTTGAGCTTATCGACACCAGTAATCTTCAACATTCCTCTTATTCTCCTTTGCTCCCCTGGCGCACTCGCCGGTTTTCCCAACGCGGCACGCGTTGATCGGAAAACCGAGCGAAACGAATCGCCGCCGCTCCTAGAAATACAATTCGTCCATGTTGGCGGCGATGCGCAAGTGCGCTGTTCTTGCAGTAAACCTGCGAAATACTGGCACACTTCGTGGTTGTTCGACCAGATCGTTAGGGCCAGTCTCAGCTCCGCGTTGTGGGGCGTAGCGTTTGAGTAATTCGTTCAACTTCTCGAGACAGCTGGGCATCTTCCGCTCGGCTGGCCGTTTGGGCTGGAAGCTTGGACGCCGCATCAAGGCGGACCGGGTTCGTCGCGCATCGCGCGGGAGTACGACGGCGAGACCCCGAGGCGGTCGCCGCTGCGGTTGCCTCCGGCCGTAGCTACCAGGCCTTCCTTAGTCGGGCCGAGAAGCAGGCCGAGACTGCGGAGCGCGAGAGGCTCCTGATCCAGCCGCCGCCGCTGCATGGGTCGGCCAGCTGGGCGAGCGCAGCCGACCTGGGGCGCTTTCTCAAGGAACGTGACCATTTCGACAACCCCTCGTCCATCGTGCTCGCGGCCTTTCTGGAAGACGGCGCACGCCAGCCGGCAGGGTTCGTGCACTGGGACGGCGAAAGCCACCTCTTGACCGTCGCTCCTACCCGGGCGGGGAAATCGGTGACAACGATCATCCCGAACCTGCTGCACTACCGCGGAAGCGTCGTCGTCCTCGATCCCCAAGGGCGAACTCCCGACCGGGCAATAGATCGGCTTTGGTAGTCCCGCCTTGGCGCGCACCGTTTCAGCAGGCTAGCGTGCGGCGATCGAGATCGAGTTTGCGGCCGAGGCTCGGATGCGGGTCGGTGGGCGCTCGACGCCGTAGTGCTGAACCCGGCGTTCGCGGTACTGTCGCGCCTGCGGGCGATGTATTCGGGCACTACAGGATTGCTCTTTCAGATCGGACAAACTTGGTGCGCGAGCACTTGAGGAGGGATGGCGTCGGAGCCGCCACGCTCAACTCTTTGCGGCCAAACAGTGGTTAGACAATCAGGAGGGACGAAGCGATACCCAACAGCGCTCTCTGCGGCAAGCGTCCGTCCGAATCATGAAATCGCGAATTGTGGGGTATCTTCCGGCCAGCTGACTCGGCGTGGGTATAAGTGTTTCGGTGCCGTAATCTAGCTGCATAAGTTCCACATAGAGTTGCCGATAGCTGTCAACTGTTATCGCGGTACGCTCGGAATTGAAGAAGTTTGCCGGTTCTGCCGCGACAGGCACGAAACCCAGCAGAAGCGAGGTTCTCACCTTCTGCGGATCATCGGAAGCAGGCCGTGTATACGCGATTGCCCGTTCCGGATCGTCAATAAAGATCGTGCCTAAGACGCGATGCAGCAAATGTATTCTCATAGCAGAATTTTGCATGCGTTCTTTCCGATAGTGATCATCGCGTAGCATACGAGGCGGGCTTTCGACCTCAACCAGAATTCTGCGGGCGCCCATCTCCCGCGTGAACCTGGCGAACAGTTGCTTCATCCTCCGCGTAGATAGTCTTCCGCGGTCGGTCGCGCGGATAGCAATGTATGGAACATATATCGACTGTGGGATCATAGGGTTTAGCCGAACCAAACCAGCCCCGATTACGCGTTGCCTAAGAACGAGCAGGAAATAGCGCGCGATGCGAGGTCTGTGAAAGAGATCGTTGAGTCTATCGTCCGCTTCTAAGTCCGCTAAAGTGAATGCCTCCTTGAGGATTGATATTGCGCAGCGATACTCAGCCGCTGCCTCGACCAATACCAGGGCGTCGGAACCTGGATCGTGACTGACGGCGAGCGCGTTCGGCGCGTCGCCCATTTGCAGTTGGAAATTTGCCAGTGCTGATTCTTCGGTGGCCATGAGTTCCAATGAATTATTCAGACCGAGCGAAGTCTGCGCCTCCCCGACGTCCTCCGCTTGCGCACGGACACACTTGTTCTGTCGCAACCACGAATTTCCGGTTCGGCGCCTCGCGCCGGAAGCCGTGAACATGACGTTTCGAGACGCGGCAACCAGCATGCATCACGGAGCGGGCGGCCCCTCAGCGATGAGCCCAAAGCCTCGGGTCCGCCCTACATCACCGGGTGGCTGGGAGGACGGTGATGCTGGTTACGACAAAGCAAGCAGCATGCCGAAGGGAAATCGCCGCTTCTAACTGGCATGGGCTGCAGACATGTTTGAGACTGAACCTTGTGCCGGCTGCCGTCTGTCAGAAATGTCTCGAAGCTAACAAACCAAGTAGCGCGTTGATCGTCACGGCGCTGGCGCGATCCAATGTTTAATCTGCGGACTAACTACGCGGTGCGACAATTCCGCTCGAAGCGACCTTTAGAAGCGGCCGGCCGCTCTTTCGCTTCTCTGCTTCGCTATTCTCGCAAATGCAAATGCGCGCGTAGCATCGCTACAAGAACCAAAGATGCCTTATGATGGGGCAGACCGCGATGCGAGCAACAGCCTCCCGTCGACGAACAGCGCCAAAATCCGCCCGTCATTCCATGCAAATAGCTGGAACTTGGTGCCTTCCACAATCTCGCTTGATCTGAGAGTGCCCGCGCAACCGAATACGTGAACGACATTTGCGTAGTTCGCGCCAGGCTTGACAACGCTTAGCTGGGAGCTTCTGACGCGACAATGCCCGCTCGGCAATGAGCGAGCGTCAACTGAGTTATGATCCGCATCCACGTCGTCAGGGGCGGCCGGATCGGCGAGGATCTCGCTCGACGGAGCGCTGGCCTGGGCGGGTCGAGGCCAACTCGCTATGCCGCCTGGCTCCGTGAATAGCCATGCGGAGACCGCAATCACTGTGATCGGGATTATCTGTCGGTGGATGGGATAGCCTGTCATTGCGAACAATTGGCCATGAATTCGTTACGTCCACTACAGAGCTTCTTTCCAATAACTAAGAACAACATGTTTTCGCCTTGTGTTGCTAGTCTCTTCGAGAAATGGGACACGACTATGAGCCGAGCGCGACTGAAGCGGTCTCAAATTGCTCGGTCCGGTAGCTGGCTGCCTGGCCCCGATTAAGACAGAGCGGGGCGAACGCGACGCCGTTCATGGCGGCGCCGGGTCCGCCCCTCCATCACCGCGACGGCTCGGCGGTGTTGTTGTGCACAGAAGCAAGCTCTGTGCCGAACTGAAAAGCCGGCAGATTGTTCAGGTCCGGAGAGCTTGAAATTGGTCGAAAGTCGCAAAAGAAGCATCCAGGCAAACAGGCCCGCGCTAAGCGCATTTGTCTGTGTGACACCTGCTTCGGCAAATTGCGTTATCTCAGTCAGCCGTTCCAACTCCACCTGTCGCTTATTGCTGCCCCGTCATGATTTGCGTCGTGAGGCATCGCTGTTCGACAGACAGTGCACGCACACCGTGCTTTTTGTTCATCTCGCCGATCTGCAAGTTGCGAAATCGCGAGCAACCGACAAGCCCTCTACTTCCAGTTACCAAGCCGGCAGAAAGGTTTGAATCCACACTGCGCGCGGCGCGCTTGTCGGGAACGTCGTCGGCGTGTCTGGAAGACTCATAATAACCGGCCGCATCATGAAAGAGGTGGATGGCTGGGACACGCGGGGGAGGGCGCAGAGCTTCACCAAGCCATCTGTGCTGGGGACGCGGCGAAACTCTCATTTGCGGGGCAAGCCCGACCATCAAGCAGGCAGCGAGCTCAAACCTGGATGAGTTCGTCACTGCTTCTCTGAAGGACGCAGCTGTCTCTTACGATCTGCTCATGTGATCTTGGGTCGTCGCTTAAGACCGCTCACGCGCAAGGGCTTGAATCGAGCGTGGCGTCAGGTTGTAAACAAAATGCGAGAACACCGGCCACGGGACCTTCGAAATGACAAAGTCCTTTCTCGCTACTCATTTTGCGGCGGAATCTGTTGCGGTCAGGATTGGAGAATCCAAGCCAGGATTTGACTGCGCCAAGCAGGCGTTCCATGCCGCTACGTTCGTTTTTGCGTCTATATTTGGCGCGGCCCCGCGGCTCGCGCAAGCTGGGCCCCCCAGCGACGGTATGAACTGGTCATCCAGCACGCAATCGAACGGCTCCTCCGCCGTGGCCGTCAAGCAGTCGATCTCGCCGTTCTGG
>NZ_JBANBK010000140.1:0-13402 GCF_053572325.1 Bradyrhizobium sp. UFLA05-112
CCCGCCAGCTCCGCCCCGGTTCAGGCCGCCGATCCCTTTGGCCAGGAGATGACGCTGGAGCCGAAGAAGGTCGTGATGGCCAAGGGAAGCGCCAACTGGGATTCCGCCTTCGACACGCTGATCGATTCGTTCAAGGCGCTGAACGCGCTTTTGGACAAGCAGGGCATCAAGCCCGCGGGCAATCCGATGATCGTCTACACCTCGACCGACGACACCGGCTTCACCTTCCTCGCGGAGATCCCGATCGACCAGGATCCCAAGAGCCTGGGCAAGGACATGAGCATCGGCAAGTCGCCGGAGGGCAAGGCGCTGAAGTTCGTCCATCGCGGCTCCTACGACAACATGGACAACACCTATGAGGCGATCACCAATCACCTCGACGACAAGAAGCTGGAAGCCAAGGACACTTTCATCGAGGAGTACCTCACCGATCCCCTGAAGACGGCGGAGGACAAGCTCGTGATCAACGTCTATGTGCCGCTGAAGTGAACGTGATGAAGAACAACGCGATCATGGCCGCTGTTTTCACCGCCGCGCTTGGCGCGACTCCTGCGCTTGCCGACGATTTTCCGTCGGCGGTCTCGGTGAGCGGCGAGGCGAGCGTGTCGGCGGCACCTGATCTCGCGCAGATCGATGCGGGTGTCGCCAACGACGCGAAGACCGCGAAGGAAGCCTCCGACGCCAACAACGCGGCGATGGGCAAGGTGCTGCTGGCCTTGAAGGGCGCGGGCATCGACGAGAAGGACTATCAGACCTCGCGGCTATCGCTGCAGCCGCAATATGCAACCTCGTCCAAGACCTCGGACCGCGCAACGAGCATCGTCAGCTTCCGCGCCAGCAACCGCGTCACGGTGAAGATTCGCGACGTGACCAAGGTGGCCAGCGTGATCGACACGCTGGTCGGCGCCGGCGCCAATGATGTCGGCAACATTTCCTTCGAGGTCACGCTGGCCTCGAAACTGCTCGACGGTGCCCGCGAGCAGGCGCTTGCCGATGCCCGCCGCAAGGCCGAGATCTACGCCAAGGCCGCCGGCGTGACGCTCGGCGCGCCCCTCAGCATCTCCGAAGGCGGCGGTCCGATGCCGCTGTTCAAGAGCCGCATAGCAGCCGCACCCATGGCCGCAGCCCCGGCGCAGGTCGCTCCCGGCGAGGAGACGCTGTCGGTGACGGTGAATGTGAGCTGGGCGATCAAGCCGGCACAACCGGCGCAGTAAGAGGCACACTGCCGCACCAACCTGGGTGTGCGCTCGCTACGCTCGCTTGTCCGTGACGACACCGGAGATAAACGGCGCAGTCATCAAATCTCCACCACCTGCCCCGGCTTCAGCGCCACGAACCGCTCGCGCGGGATGCTCGCTGCATCGAGCGCTTCGAGCAGCGCCTTTGCCGGCGCGTCGATGGCCTCATCGGTGAGCTGGAACGTGCCATGGTGATGCGCCAGCGCGGCCTGCGCGCCGCAGTCCGATAGCGCCTTCACCGCGTCTTCCGGATTCATGTGCTGCTCGCGCATGAACCAGCGCGGCTCGTAGGCACCGATCGGCAGGATCGCGAGACGCAAGGGACCGTGCGCTTCGCCGACGCGGCGGAAATGCGCGCCCTCGCCGTAGCCGGAATCGCAGACGACGTAGATCTTTCCCGCGGGCGTCTCCAGCACGAAGCTCGCCCACAGCGCCCTGTTGCGGTCGAACAGGCTGCGCGCCGACCAGTGGCGTGTCGGCACGAGATGCACGGCAATGTCGCCGCCGAGCTCGACGCGGTCGTGCCAGTCGAACGCCTCGGCGCGGATCGCGCCGTCGCGCTCACGCATGGTGAGATCGTTGCCGAGCGGCGTGATCACGCGCGGCGCAAAATTCTTGGCGAGCCGCGACAGCGTCGCGATGTCGAGGTGATCGTAGTGACCGTGCGAGACCAGCACGACGTCGATCTTCGGCAGCTTGTCGAAGGCGATGCCGGGGTCGTTGTGGCGCTTCGGCCCGGCCCAGCCCACCGGCGAGACCCGCATCGACCAGACAGGATCGACGAGGATATTGAGCCCGCCGGTCTGGATCAGCCAGCTCGCGTGCCCGACAAAGGACAGCCTGACCTTGCCGCCATTAACCTCCACCGGCGGATAATCGGCATAGGGGCTCGGAACCCAGGCCGGCCAGACCGACCGGTCGCGCTTGCCGCCGAACTGCCAGCGCAGGACCTCGCGCAGCGATTTTGGCGGAACTCCATCGGGGTCGAAGAACTTTTCGCCGTCGAAATGATCGGACGGCGGGCCGGAATAGGTCTTGATGCTGCGGCGGGTCATCTAACGGCCCGAATGGCCCCAAAATAAAGGTTCCGGGAAGGAATAAGCAGCCGAACCGCCCCCTTCAAGATGCCACATTCCGGCTTGTTTCCTTGACTTTTGCGGCTTGCGGGGGTTTAAGGCCGCACCACTTCTCGGAAAGGCTTTCTTTTCGACCCGCCGACTGGCCCTGGAGGCCAGAGGTCAACGCCCGACAGCGCGATGCGCCCTCGGGCGTAAAGGTGTTTGGAAGATCGTATTTGGCTTCGGGCCACGACCCGAGCAAGTGGTCATCCCCTGCGAAGGCGGGGGATCCAGTATTCCGAGACGGCTCGGCTTGAACCGAGAGGCCGCGGCGTACTGGATGCCCCGCCTTCGCGGGGCATGACAGCGGAGAGTAACGGAGCGCGCCCCCACGGGGGACAGCAACAGGACGACTTCATTGTTCGACAATCTGTCGGAAAGGCTTGGCGGCATCCTCGATCGTCTGACGGGGCGCGGTGCGCTGACCGAAAAGGACGTCGACGCCGCGATGCGCGAAGTGCGCCGCGCGCTGCTGGAGGCCGACGTCGCGCTCGAAGTGGTGCGCAGCTTCACCGAGCGCGTGCGCGAGCAGGCGATCGGCGCCACCGTCGTGAAGTCGGTCACCCCCGGCCAGATGGTCGTCAAGATCGTCCATGACGAGCTGATCAACACGCTCGGCGCCGAAGGCCAGACCATCGACGTGAATTCCGTGCCGCCGGTGCCGATCATGATGGTCGGCCTGCAAGGTTCCGGCAAGACGACGACCACCGCGAAGCTCGCCCGCCGCCTCGTCCAGCGCGACAAGCGCAAGGTGCTGATGGCTTCGCTCGACGTCTACCGTCCGGCGGCGATGGAGCAGCTCGCCGTGCTCGGCCGCGATCTCGACATTCCGACCCTGCCGATCGTCGCGGGCCAGCAGCCGCCGCAAATCGCGAAGCGCGCGCTGGAAGCCGGCAAGCTCGGCGGCTACGACATCGTGCTGCTCGACACCGCCGGCCGCACCACGCTCGACGAAGAGATGATGGCGGAGGCTGCCGCGATCAAAGCCGCAGCCAATCCGCATGAAGTGCTGCTGGTTGCGGATAGCCTCACCGGCCAGGACGCGGTGAACCTCGCGCGCTCGTTCGATCAGCGCGTCGGCCTCACGGGCATCGTGCTGACAAGGGTGGACGGCGACGGCCGCGGCGGCGCCGCGCTGTCGATGCGCGCAGTCACCGGCAAGCCGATCAAGCTGATCGGCACCGGCGAAAAGACCGATGCGCTGGAGGATTTCCATCCCGACCGTATCGCCGGCCGTATCCTCGGCATGGGCGACGTGGTGTCGCTGGTCGAACGGGCCGCCGCGAACATCGACGCCGAGAAGGCCGCGCGCACCGCCGAGCGGATGCGCAAGGGCCAGTTCGATCTCAACGACATGCGCGAGCAGCTGTCGCAGATGGCCAATATGGGCGGCATCAGCGGGCTGATGGGCATGATGCCCGGCATCTCCAAGATGAAGAACCAGATTGCCGCCGCAGGGATCGACGACAAGATCCTGAAGCGGCAGGTCGCGATCATCGATTCCATGACGCGCGAGGAGCGCCGGCACCCCGACCTGCTCAAGGCGAGTCGCAAGAAGCGGATCGCCGCCGGAAGCGGCCAGAGCGTCGAGCACGTCAACAAGCTGCTCAAGATGCACCGGAACATGGCCGACGTGATGAAGGCGATGGGCTCGGGCAAGCGCGGCCCGCTCGCCGGCATCGCGCAGGCCATGGGCTTTGGCGGCGGCATGAAGATGCCCTCGCCCGAAGAGATGAAGGCGCTGCAGGAGAAGATGCAGGGCGGTGGCGGCGGACAGGGCTTGCCCAACCTGCCGAAGGATTTGCCGCCTGGTCTTCGCACCGGCCTGCCGAACCTGCCTGGACTGACCGGGCTGAGCGGCAAGCCGACGCTGCCGGGCCTCGGCGGTTTTCCAGGCAAGAAGAAATGAGGAATTCGTCGCGGGGGATCGTCAGCATCCTGCGCAACGCGGAATACCAATCAACCGAACGAACTGTACTTTGAAGGAGAACTGAATGTCCGTCGTTATCCGCCTCGCGCGCGCAGGCACCAAGAAGCGCCCCGTCTATCACGTTGTCGTCGCCGACTCGCGCTTTCCGCGCGATGGCCGCTTCATCGAGCGCTTGGGCTATTTCAACCCGCTGCTGCCGAAGGACAACGAGACCCGTCTCAAGCTCGACATGGACAAGGTGAAGGCCTGGCTCGCCAAGGGCGCGCAGCCCTCGGACCGCGTGATGCGCTTCCTGGACGCAGCCGGCGTGAAGAAGCGCGAAGCGCGCAGCAACCCGCAGAAGGCCGTGCCGCGCAAGGAGCGCAAGGCGCAGGCCGAAGCCGCCGCGAAGGCTTAAGTCTCTTCGATGCCCAGGCCTTCATGCTTCGAGACGCACGGCTTTCGCCGTGCTCCTCAGCATGAGTGTCTATCTCCTCATCCTGAGGAGCACGCGCACCCGAGCAAGCCGAGCGAAAGCGAGGCCGTCGCGAACGGTGCAAACAAAGCGTGCGTCTCGAAGGGTGAGGCCACCTGATGTCTCAACTCATTTGCGTCGCGCGGATCGGCGCCGCGCATGGAGTGCGCGGCGCGGTCAAATTGTGGACCTTCACCGAAGATCCCTTTGCCGTGCGGCGCTATGGTCCGCTGTCGACCCTCGACGGCAAGCGCCAGTTCGAGCTCGCGCAGGCACGCGAGGCCAAGGATCATCTGGTCGCGACGTTCAAGGGCGTCACGACCCGCGATGAAGCCGAACGGCTCAACGGCATCGAGCTCTATGTCGCGCGCGAAAAGCTGCCTGCGACCGATGACGACGAATATTACCACGCCGATCTGATCGGGCTCGCCGCCGTCACCACGGCCGGCGACGCGCTCGGTCGTGTGTTCGCGATCCACAATTTCGGCGCCGGCGACATCATCGAGATTGCTCCGCCCAAGGGTACGACGATGCTGCTGCCGTTCTCCAACGCGGTGGTGCCGGAGGTCGATCTCGACGGCGGTCGCGTCGTGATCGCGCTGCCGCAGGAGATCGAAGGCGAGGACGAAGGCGACGCTCTCTCCACCAGTCCCCGCGAAAGCGGGGACCCATAACCACAGGCCGTGGTTTTTGGCTAAGCTGATTGCAATGACCAACTCCTCACCCTGGCGCGCGACGGTGCTGACGCTGTTTCCCGAGATGTTTCCGGGACCGCTCGGCGTGAGCCTGGCCGGCCGGGCGCTGGCCTCCGGGCTTTGGGAGCTCGAGGCGCGGGACATCCGGGCGTCCGCGACCGATCGTCACCGCAGCGTCGACGACACGCCGGCCGGTGGCGGGCCGGGCATGGTGCTGCGGGCGGATGTCCTGGCCGCGGCCATCGATGCCGCCGGGATCGGCGAGGTGCGGCCAAAGCTCCTCATGAGCCCCCGCGGTCGGCCATTGACCCAGGCCCGCGTCATCGAGCTGGCAAAGGGCCCCGGCCCCCTGATTGTCTGCGGCCGGTTCGAGGGGATCGACCAGCGGGTGATCGAGGCAAGGGGCCTGGAGGAGGTCTCGATCGGCGATTACGTGCTTTCCGGCGGCGAAATCGCAGCACTGGCGCTGATCGACGCGTGCGTGCGGCTCTTGCCGGGAGTGATGGGCAAGGAGGCCTCGGGAACCGAGGAAAGCTTCTCCGAAGGTCTCCTGGAATATCCCCAATACACCCGTCCGCAGCTGTTTGAAGGGGTTCCGATCCCGGAGATCCTTACCTCCGGCGACCATGCCAAGGTCGCGGCCTGGCGGCGGGCCGAATCCGAGGCCCTGACGGCTGCCCGGCGGCCGGATCTGTGGGAAAAAGCGACGAATCGAGCCTCCGGCCAAAAAACGCCAAAAAACAAGACAGACGGGTGACAAACGCTCCCGCTTGCCTTATAGGAGCGGCCAAATCCGCAATGGCTGGATAGACGAATTTCGCGCAGCCCCCTCTTTTTCGTGGCTGGGCGCGCCGATGGAGAATTACCCATGAACCTGATCAAGCAGCTCGAAAAAGAGCAATTCGACAAGCTCTCCGCCGGCAAGGAGATTCCGGAATTCGCCCCCGGCGACACCGTGATCGTCAACGTGAAGGTCGTCGAAGGCGACCGCACCCGCGTGCAGGCCTATGAAGGCGTCTGCATCGGCCGTTCCGGCGGTGGCCTCAACGAGAGCTTCACCGTGCGCAAGATCTCCTACGGCGAGGGCGTCGAGCGCGTGTTCCCGCTGCTCTCCCCGATGATCGACTCGATCAAGGTGGTGCGTCGCGGCAAGGTGCGTCGCGCCAAGCTCTATTACCTGCGCAATCTCCGCGGCAAGTCGGCTCGCATCGTCGAGAAGCAGGACCGCGCGACTGCAGTCAACGAGTAATCTTCGCAACAGGCGGATCGGCGAAGAAGCGCGGGGCTTGGCTCCGCGCTTTTTTGTTTGCGGTTCGTGCGGTGACGACGAGGTGTCGATCCTCATCCTGAGGAGCGCGGAACGCGCGTCTCGAAGGATGAAGGCCCGGTCCGTGGCCTCGCCCTTCGAGACGCGCGCCAAGGCGCGCTCCTCAGGGTGAGGGGCATGCCCTGTGCAAGTAGTGAAAGCTCTCGCGCTTCCAAATCGGCCTGCTATATATTCCTGGAATGTTTCCAGATCAGACCCGCAACGAGCCCATCAAGCGCATCGTCATCGACGATCGCTCGCGGCTGCCTGGCCGGTTCTTCGGACGCTTTGCGACCTCGGCAACGTCAGAGCTTAGACGCGCAGCTTAAACGCTGCGCCGACGATTTGTTTGCCCGCGCGCAAAGGCGCGCTTCACATCGCTACCAAACATTGCTGGAGCTCACGCTCATGTCCAAACCGACCACACTGTACGACAAGATCTGGAACGATCACCTGGTGCACGAAGCCGAGGACGGCACCTGCCTGCTCTATATCGACCGCCATCTGGTGCACGAAGTCACCTCGCCGCAGGCTTTCGAAGGCCTGCGTACCACGGGCCGCAAGGTGCACGCGCCCGAAAAGACGCTCGCCGTCGTCGACCACAACGTGCCGACCACCGATCGCACCAAGCCGAACCCCGACCCTGAAAGCATCGAGCAGATCAAGGCGCTCGCGGAGAATGCCAAGGAATTCGGCATCGAATATTACAACGAGTTCGACAAGCGCCAGGGCATCGTCCACGTCATCGGCCCCGAGCAGGGCTTTACGCTGCCCGGCACCACCATCGTCTGCGGTGACAGCCACACCTCGACGCATGGCGCGTTCGGCGCGCTCGCGCACGGCATCGGCACGAGCGAGGTCGAGCACGTGCTGGCGACGCAGACGCTGATCCAGAAGAAGGCCAAGAACATGCGCGTCACCGTCGACGGCAAATTGCCGGAGGGCGTGACGGGCAAGGACATCATCCTGGCCATCATCGGCGAGATCGGCACCGCCGGCGGCACCGGTTACGTGCTGGAATACGCTGGCGATGCGATCCGCGCGCTCAGCATGGAAGGCCGCATGACGGTCTGCAACATGTCGATCGAAGGTGGCGCCCGCGCCGGCCTCGTCGCGCCCGACCAGAAGGCCTTCGACTTCCTGCGCGGCCGTCCGAAGTCGCCGCAGGGCGCAGCCTGGGATGACGCGATGCGCTACTGGGAGAAGTTGCGCTCCGACGACGGCGCGCATTTCGACCACGAGCTTCGGCTGGATGCAGCCAAGCTGCCGCCGATCGTGACCTGGGGCACCTCGCCTGAAGACGTGATCTCGGTGACCGGCCTCGTGCCGGATCCGGACAAGATCGAGGATGAGGCCAAGCGCCTCTCCAAGCATCGCGCGCTGAAATATATGGGCCTGGCCGCGGGCACGAAGATCACCGACATCAAGCTCGATCGCGTCTTCATCGGCTCCTGCACCAACGGGCGCATCGAAGACCTGCGCGCCGCGGCGAAGATCGCCGAGGGCAAGACCGTCAGCGCCCATGTCAACGCCATGGTCGTGCCGGGCTCCGGCATCGTGAAGGAGCAGGCCGAAGCGGAGGGTCTGGACAAGATCTTCATCAAGGCCGGCTTCGAATGGCGTGAGCCGGGCTGCTCGATGTGCCTCGCCATGAACCCGGACAAGCTCAAGCCGGAAGAGCGCTGCGCCTCGACCTCGAACCGCAATTTCGAGGGCCGCCAGGGCTTCAAGGGCCGCACGCATCTGGTGTCGCCGGCGATGGCGGCCGCGGCTGCGATCGCGGGTCACTTCGTCGACGTCAGGGATTGGCGCTGAGCCACATCAGCGCAATTCTAACGATCCGGGCAAGCGTGCCTTAAGCGGCTTGCCCCAAGACTTCATCCTCGCGACGAGCTCGCGAGGATGAAGATGGCCAACAAGCCGGACTACATCGACCTCATCAGCGATGCGACGCGCCAGCATCGGCGCCGCGCTGCGCCGTCGCGCGTCGTCGCCAAGCCCGAGATCGAGGAGACCTCGCGCCTCAGCCGCTGGCCGCCGGCGATGTTCCGGCAATGGAAGCTCGACAATCTGATGCGCTGGAAGCCTGCATCCTGGAAGCTCGGGGATTGGCTCTAGCCACAAGCACTCCGCATCATGCCCGGGGCATCCACGACCTTTCTTTGCGAGGCCAAGAACGTGGATGGCCGGGACGAAGCCCGGCCATGACGTGACGGATAGAGTTCGGCGGTTCTCACATCACCAATAGCGATGCCGCCAGCCCCAGTGGTGCCAGCGATGCCAATGGTGCCAGCGGCAGATGCGGCGCGGGCCCCAATGGGTCCAGATGACCCGGCAGCGGCGCGGATAGCTGTAATAGGGATAGTAGCCGCCGTAATAGTAGCGCCGGTGGAAGTGGCGATAGCCGTAGTAGGGACGATAACCCCAGTGACGGTGATATCCGCCGTAACGGAAGCCGCCATAGCGATAGCCGCCGCCATGAAAGGCCGGCGCGGCACGGAAGCCACCACCGTGGAAGCCGCCGCCACGGACGCCGCCGAAATGCGCTCCGCCACCGCCGTGAAACCCTCCGCCGCCGTGAAAACCTCCACCACCACGGAAGCCGCCCCCATGGCCGCCACCGCCGCCACCACCGTGGCGGACCTGCGTGACCATGTCATCGGTCGCGGCTTTCGCTGCCGGTAAGGCGACCGGATTGATTGGGGTCAGCGCCTCGGCGCGCTGCGCAGTCCCTGCCGACAGCACCAGCGCTGCCACGGCCGCAAGTCCGAACAAGCGGACCACGCTCGCCGGGGGATCAAAACTCCTCAGCATCAAACCCTCCCTGGATCTGGACAGCGCGGCGTGAGCCCACCTCGAAGTGCGAGGCGGACGTGGCGGGCGCTGTTCATTTGCGGTCGCTCCCCAAGATTAAATTAGGGACAGTGACGTGAACGCCTCATGAATGAATGAGAGCGAGAGGATCGGCTGCGATGGAGAGTCGCTAGAGAGCGTGCAGTTGCGCCAACAAAAGAGCGCGGAAGTCTCACCACCACGGCCCGAAGCCGAGCACGAAGGGAGCGGGCACGCTGTAGGGATAGGGCCGATAATAGACGGGCCGCGCGTAGTAGTGCGGCTGATAGGGCGCGTGCCGAACGCTACGCACGTATCGGTCGTGACGTCGCATGCCGAAATCAACCGTTCGCGCCGACGACTGCTGCGTGGCGATTGACGTCGCCGCAACCGATGCATCAGGCAGGGCCATTGCCAGTCCCAATGCGCCGACGATGACGATCGCTGTCTTCATGACCATCTCCATGCCGCCAGCATGAAGCCTTCGTGACGTCATCTGCAAGCGAAAACAGGCCCGGTTATCCGGGCCTGTTTTGCCGCCGATCGACGCGTCACCACCAGCGCCGGTGATGCCAATGGTGCCAGCGCCAGTGATGATGGTGCCAGCCACGCCAATGCACTTCCGTCGTGGTGGCAGCGACATCCTGCACCGCTGGTGCGGCGCCGGGATTGATGAGGGATACGGCATGCGCGCGCTGGATGGGCGCAGCGGACATCAGCACGGCTGCGACGGCAGCGAGACCGAACACCCTAGCCTTCGTGAATTGCATGTCGTCCTCCTCCTATCTCCAAGTGTGACGCAATATGTGTGACGAAAATCCAGCATGGCGTCACGGAGGAGAACGCTAGAGGCGGCAGCCTGAATCGTGTATGAATGAACGCGCCGCAAAGATGAATGCAAAGAGCTGCTCGCGAAAGACCTGCGGCCAGATGCTTTCGAGACCCGCGCAACGCATTTCGTTTGCGCCAATAAAACCAACCGTCAATGATCAGCGTATCTTCTGGACGACCAGATGCAGGAGATGGTCATGGCACTGTCACGTGGTGGGCTGCCGGTTTCGCGCTTTGCTGTTTCAACGGTTACCCTGTTCGGCTCGGAGGTCGCGCTCGCCGCACAAGGACCGGGCGTTGAAGTGGGCGCGGCGAGCCCGTTCGTGCAAGCGGTGATGGCGATCCTGGTCTACGGCGCGTCCGCGCTCGTCGTCGGCGTTGGCCTGATCGGGGCGTTGCGAGGTCGTTGATCTAGCCCCGTCGCCAGTAGCAGCTCATGCGCGGCACGATCACGGTGCCGCTCGGCCGATATTCCTGCACATAGGTGGCGTTGCATTCCCGTACCGCGTCCGGGCCGGGATTGTAGCGCGGATAGACCCCGTCCGGCGTCTCGTACGGCACCACGCGCAACCGCGGCCGGCGGCGCGGCGGCGGCGCATCCGGGGGCAAGGCATCTGGCGAAAAGACCTGGGCCAGCCGGACTGCGGCGCCAGTCGCCTGGGCTTTCGCGCCGGAATCAAAAAACAGCGAAAACAACCCCATGCAAAGTAAGACCTGGCAAAGTAAGATCAGTGCCGCTGTTCCCGCCCGCATCGTGCCACCCACCTGAATCGACCCCATCAAGGCGCCGTACGCTCCCCGTTTTGGTGCCGCGCGTCAACCTTGCCGCGATCATAAAGCCGGATGCATCGCCGGGGAACCCGCGCTAAGAGAGGGCATGTGGACGGAATTGAAAGCGCCTTCGCTCGCCGAAATGGAGGCGGTGGCGCACGACATCTTCGAGCGCCTGCCGAAACACTTTCGCGATCTCTGCGAGGGCGTGATCCTCCGCGTCGACGACTTCCCGACTGACGAGGTCCTCGACGAGATGGACTGCGAGAGCGAGTTCGACCTGCTCGGCCTGTTCCAGGGGGTCGGCCTGCCGCGGCAAAGCTTCGCCGACGTGGCGCGGCTGCCGAACATGGTTTGGCTCTACCGCCGGCCGATCCTGGATTATTGGGCCGAGCACGAGGAGAGCCTCGGCCATATCGTCCGCCACGTGCTGATCCATGAGATCGGGCACCATTTCGGCCTCTCCGACGACGATATGGCCGCGATTGAGGCCTCCGTAGACTAGATCTCATCGAGCCACGGGCTCGGTCAACCTCCCCCGCAAGCGGGAGAGGGAGCCGACCTACTTCGTGGCGAGCAGATGAGATCTGCCGAATTTGGCCTAGGATTCGGGCCCTAATCGCGATAAACAGCCGTTCCCCTGACCTACCCGGGAAGCGCAACCATGGACAAGTTCACCACGCTGGAAGGCGTCGCGGCGCCGCTGAAGATCATCAATGTCGACACCGACATGATCATTCCGAAGCAGTACCTGAAGACCATCAAGCGTACCGGCCTTGGCAAGGGGCTGTTCTCCGAGCAGCGCTACAACGACGACGGCAGCGAGAATCCGGACTTCGTGCTCAACCAGCCGGCCTATCGCAATTCGAAGGTGCTGGTCGCCGGCGACAATTTCGGCTGCGGCTCGAGCCGCGAGCACGCGCCCTGGGCGCTGCTCGACTTCGGCATCCGCTGCGTGATCTCGACCTCGTTCGGCGACATCTTCTACAACAACTGCTTCAAGAACGGCATTCTGCCGATCCGCGTTGCCCAAGAAGACCTCGACAAGCTGTTCGACGATGCGGAGCGCGGCGCCAATGCGACGCTCACCATCGACCTGCCCAACCAGGAGATCCGCGGCCCCGACGGCGGCAAGGTCAAGTTCGAGATCGACCCGTTCCGCAAGCACTGCCTGATCAACGGCCTCGACGACATCGGCCTCACGATGGAGAAGAAGGCCTCGATCGACACCTACGAGGAGAAGCTCAAGCGCGAACGCGCCTGGGCCTGAGATCGGCTTTTATTTCGAGCCCCGGTGCGATGCGCGCCGGGGCTTTTTCTTTGCCCGCTGTTCTTTGCCCTCTCGCGTTTGTCATTTATAGCTTGCCCGCATGTTGCCCGACATCGTCACCTTCTGGCATGGCCCGATGGACGCGCTGCGCCAGACCTGTCTGCGCTCGCAGCTCGCGGCCGGGCACAGGGTCACTGTCTACAGCTTCGATACGATTCCGGGCCTGCCTTCCGGCGTCGACAATGCCGAGGCCGAAGCAATCCTGCCGCATGTGTTCTCGGAAAAGCTGCGGCCACCGCAGCCGGACGGAAGCTGGCGCGACTGGACCACGCTTCAGTTCAGCGACTTCTTCCGCATGAAGCTGATGGCTCAAGACGCAGGCCTGTGGCTCGACGCCGATGTGCTGCTCTTGAAACCCGTCGAGATCGATCCGGCAAAACCCTATTTTGCCTGGGAGCGGCCGCGCCAGCTCGGCAACTCCGTGCTCTATTTGCCGCCCGAGCACGGCATCGTTCGCGCCTTCGAGGCGCTGATGGAGCAGGAGGAGCTGACGCCGGACTGGCTGTCGCTGCGCCACCGCCTGACGTTTGCATTGCGCCGCCTGCGCGGCGGCTCGAACCGGCTCTCGGATATTCGCGTCGCGATCTATGGTCCGGCCGCGTTGACCGCACTCGCGCATCGCTTCGGCGAACTTGATAACGCGTTGCCCAAGCAGTCGTTCTATGCGGTGCATGCCGAACCAAAACTGTTCTTCGAACCGTCCAACTATCTCGGCCTCGTCGCCAACCCCGAAATCATCGGCCTGCACATCTCGCCCAAGGGACGCGGCGGCCAGAAGCCGATTCCGGGAAGCCTGTATGCCTGGGCCGCGGAGCGGTTTAGCTAAAGCGTGATGGCATTAAGTTCGATAGCCTGAATTTTTGAGGTAGTTGGCGCATTCCTCGGGGGTGAAGGCAT
>NZ_JBANBK010000141.1:0-13210 GCF_053572325.1 Bradyrhizobium sp. UFLA05-112
GGAATAGCTCAGAGTCGTATTGGATCTTCATTCATCGCTCAAGAGACGTCACCGACATGCAGTCGCAGTAGAATTGCCCAAGATTGGCATTGTTGTTGCACCTGCGCAGCTGACGCAGGGCTGGTGACTCCGGTGCGACGACATGCCACGACCAGGGCGGAATGCGACGGAAGAGAACTTGTCATGAAGGATCTGAACGACGACAACAGCGTACGAGACACGGAAACTCTACTTTGTCACCTCGGTCGTGCGCCGGAAGAACACGCCGGGATGGTCAATGTGCCGATCTATCGCGGCTCTACCATTGTTTCGGAAACCTTGGAGGATTGGGACGATCGGAACAAAGACCATCCTAGCTACGGTCGCTTCGGCTCGCCCCTGTCTCGCGCGCTTGAGGCCGCAGTTTGCAAACTAGAAGGCGGCTTTCGGTCGATTCTCTTTCCATCCGGGCAGTCTGCTTGCACTCACTCGCTGCTTGCGTGTTTGAAGGCGGGCGATGATGTTCTAATCAGCGACGGCGTTTACGCGCCTGTTAGAGCCTTCGCGGACAACGTTCTTGCGGCGCTGCAGATCAAGGCACGGTATTTCTGTCCAACGGAGCCGTCAGAACTGGCAGCAAAGATCAACGCGAATACACGGGCCATCTATCTGGAATCGCCATCGTCCATGACCTTCGAGGTTCAAGATGTGCCGGCACTCGCAGCGGTTGCACATCAATCGGACGCGCTTGTGATCATGGACAATACGTGGGCAACACCTCTGTATTTCAGACCATTTGATCATGGGGTCGACATTTCAATCCAGGCTGCGACGAAGTACATCGTTGGCCATTCCGATGCGTTCCTTGGCATAGCCACTGCGAATGAAGCGGCATGGCCCACACTGAAGTCAACTGCGCAGCATTTCGGCGAAATTGGCGGGCCGGATGACATCTATCTGGGACTGAGGGGATTGCGTACTCTAGGTCTGCGCATGAATCGGCATTGGGAAAATGGCCTCATTCTCGCGCAAAGCCTGCAGACGCATCCAGCTGTCGACAGAGTGTTGCACCCCGCCCTTCCCAACGATCCCGGCCATACCATTTGGAAGAGGGATTTTCTGGGCGCCAGTGGACTCTTTGGGATTATTCTAAAACCAATGTCGCGGCCGCAACTTTCGGTTCTCTTCGGTAGCCTGCGCCTCTTTGGAATTGGTCTATCCTGGGGCGGGTACGAGAGCCTCGCGTTGCTTGTCGAGCCACCAAAGCGAGCGGAAGCCGCGCTTCCGTTCGCAGGACCGCTTATTCGCATCCACGCGGGCCTGGAGAGTTCCAACGAATTGATCGCGGACATGCACAATGCGCTGAACGTCGCCTGCGACGTTGCAGTCGATAGTATCGCGTGCCCGAAAGTGATCGAAGTCGACAGTCGATGCCAACTCGTCAGTTAGCCCTGGTGTTTTGTCTCAAGCCGATGTCGCAACGGCGTCATCTTCAGGCCACTGACGCTGGTTCAGCCCGCTACGCGCAATGCGCGCTACAGGGCTTTCCTTGGCTCAGCGCCAGAGGTTGGTCCTGGCAAGATCAATGACTTCGTCGCTCCGGCCATTCACGATCGCCTTGAGCATGTGCAAAGAAAAGCCGTTGGCGATCTCCATCGTCACGGAAGGCGGCACGGCGAGCTCGGTCCGATTGACAACGGCATCGATTAAAGCTGGTCCGTCATGTGCGAGCGCTGCGTCGATGCCATCGTCTACCTCTGAGGGATGTTCAAGGCGCTTGCCGCGCAAAGCATGCACGTTCGGTGACTTCAGCCGCTCGCCAAGAGACAGCAGTTGTTCATGGGCACCGGCACAGCCGGAACCGCAAAGAACGGTCACTCGCTGAGTTCTGTTCAACATTGCAGTCAGGCCATCGAGTTCGGCGGTCGTCGGCAAGACCACCGGCTGTGGAGGCCGCAAACTAGCGGGCTTGGGCCGTGGCGCATCGAGCGCAGGACGAAGTGCGACGTCACCAGGAATGATAACAACGGAAACGCCGTTCCTTCCTATAGCCACGCGGATGGCTGCCTCAAGGATGCGTGGCATCTGATTGGCCCCAGAAACCAGCTCACAATAGTGGCTACATTCTCTAAAGATGATCTCCCGGTGGCTTTCCTGGAAATACGAGGCACCAATCTCGGCCGACGGAATGTGTACGGCGATCGCGAGCACTGGCACGCGCGAACGATGACAATCAAACAGGCCGTTGATGAGATGTAGAGTGCCCGGCCCCCAGCTTCCGGCACAGACCGCGAGCTCGCTCCCGTCAGATGTGCCTCGGCACCGGCCGCGAAAGCAGCGACTTCCTCGTGCCGGAGGTGTATCCATTCGATGCGTCCCTGTCGGCGGATTGCATCGGTGAGGCCATTCAGGCTATCTCCGACAATTCCATAGATGCGCGTTATTCCCACCTCAGCAAGAGTGTTGGCGAACTGATCTGCGACAGTCTGTGCCATGGCGCATATTTCGTCCGGAGCTTAGCGAAGCGCGAACGTCTCGCAGACGTGTCTACGTCGGGGCGCGATATGGCCGGAAATGAATTGTTCGACTGCAATTCAGTCGCTGCCGGAATGATCGTCGCCGCGCGTGCAAGCCACCAGATCGAGCCAAGCCCTCGCGGCATGTGACAGATAGGCGCCGCGGCGCCAAATCATTGCAATGTGCCAGTCAGTATCGGCTTCTTCGAGCGGCACCCGAGCGATCGAAAGATGCTTGCGTTGCTCTGCGATCATCCGTGGCAGAAAGGCGGCCCCCATGCCCGTCGCAGCAAGCTCGACGATGAAATCAATCTGGCTGCTACGCGCGACGACACGCGGCTCGAAGCCGTGCCGTTGACAGGCGTCCAAAATCACGCGGTTCAATGCAAATCCAGCTTCGAAGAGGATGAGCGGTAACTCTCGCAATGCCGGAAGATCGAGAGATCGGCACCGCGAAAGCTTGTGGTCAACGGGTAGCAAAACAGTGAGCGGCTCGCGTTTGACGTCCTGCCATTCAAAGCCGTCCGACACGGGTAGAAGCGAGGCCGCAAGTTCGATCTCGCCTGATAGCAAAACCTCCTCGAGCCGCTCACTTCCGTACTCCACGAGCCGGATATCGATGCCTGGATAGCGTTCGCGGTAGATCGCAAATAGCTTTGCGAACAGAGTGCCGCTACCCACCGGTGGAAGACCGAGCTTGAGAATGCCGCATTTTAGACCGCGCAAATCGCCGAGTTCGGAAATCAGATCGTCCCGCTCCATCAGTAGCCTGATCGCACGGCGATAAACAATTTCGCCGGCAGCAGTAAGCTTGCTGCGGTGGCCGATCCGATCAAGCAGCGGCACGCCAATCTCGTCCTCAAGCTGCCTGACCGCCTTGCTGACGGTCGACTGGGTCGCGAATACGACTTTGCCGGCCTTGGAAAACCCGCCTTGCCGTACGACCTCCACGAAAGTGCGTAGTGTCCGAAGCTCCATGTGAATTCCAAAACTGAATAGACTCTAGTCAATCAATTCATTCGAGAGGGATCCGCAGGCCCGCGCCAGAGACCCGTGCACCGGTCGATCCGCGACGGCAGGCTCCGTCAGATCGAAAAACTTTATTCTTGTTCTGCTCGTTGAGAGCGGTTTTCTGTTCTGAACGAGTTGCCCTACATATTGATCATGCTCTTGCGATTTGCGGAGAGGCCCGTGAGCCGCTCAACTCGCTGCACGATGCCGAAGTGTCGCACCGTGATGCTATGCTGGTGTCGCCCAAGACTGCAGGCGATCCGCTAGTAGCAGCATTCTGTTTGAATGCAATCGGGAAACCAGATCGGATCCGGTGACCAAACTTCCGCGCACCGTCTCTCTGCGCACCGTCTCGTTCTAAAGACAAGCAATGGACGGGTCCGATCGAACAATCGGCACGCGCTTGTGCCCGTGCTGGAAAAAGGCGGTACGTCCCCTGACTTGATTGATAGATCGAGAAAATTCCGCTGTATACCGCCTTGTGTTTCAGGCGCCCGAAATGCATTGCATGCCTTGGCGCGTCAGGTGCTCGATAACTGCTCAATCTTCGGCTCGTTCATCAAGAGCAAGGCGATTCGGGGCGAGCAAAATCAAAATGTCCGCGAAGGTTTTGAAAAAATGAGGTTGCGCGATGAATGATTGCGCAATCTCTTCGCCCACGAGTGGTGCCGATGCTGCGCTAGGGCGATGGATCACTCCGCCATGTAGATCGAGCCGCAAAATCCAGTCGATATTGCGTTTGCACGCCTTCGTCGCGCCAGTGCGCTTTCATGTTGCATCGAGCGACAGATCGACCTGCGTTTGGTCGCGCGCCGCAGGTCGGTCTTCTTTTTGCCCTAACGCAGCCAAACGCCCTTGCAAGGAGCCGACCCGCTGGCGTTATGTTTGAAAGGAGAGACGGTGCAAGTGTTGCAGGTACGAGGTGGTGTTTTCGATCCGGAAGACCTTTCCACCTTAGGAAAGATATTTGATGAGGCGGTGGCGGCGCTGCCGGCAAGTATGCGAACTCCCATCAATCGAACGGAGATCGCTAAGCTTGTGCTTGGACGTACGGCCGCCGGTGAGGCCGAACTGATCCTCCTAAAGAGGCTGATGGTGGCCATTGCGTCTGTGGCTTAGCCGAGCAAAGGTTCAATTATTCTTTGGATAGATCGATGACGGCGTCATTCGACGTCTGCACCGCAGCGTGGTGGCGTGCATTCTGCATGTCATGTCCGCCTGCTGAGGCGCTCCTCGGAAGGCGAAGTTCGATATTGCGATCGAAAAGTAGGCGACAAGCTCTGCGAGGCGCCAAAACCCCTTGAACCTCACGTGACGTTAGGTTGTAGGTTCGTAAACTGAGCAACATGACCAGACCTACACCATTCAGGCGTCGTTGGCGACGCATCGGCGAACTTGCGGAGGCGACCGGCGTGACGGTGCGCACGCTACGTCACTATGAGCATACGGGATTGCTCGCCGCCTCGCAGCGTACGGATGGTGGTCACCGGATTTACGACTGTGAAAGCGTTAGAAGGGTTTATCACATCCTGGCGCTTCGCGAGCTCGGGTTCTCTCTTCATGAGATACGGAAAGCGATGGAGGGAAGAACTTCGCTTCCCGACCTGTTGAGCGAACAACTGGAGCGAGCTGAGATTCAGGTCGCGCGGGCAACCAAGTTGCGCGATCGGCTGCGCAACATCACCAAGAACACGGAATCGGATGTAAGTGTGGAAGAACTACCTGCCCGCCTTGATGCAATGTCGCGCGAGAGCTGCGGTCAAACGCGCCGGCGGGCACGCGCGCCCGATGACGCGGATCGATAGTAGGCGTGGACGAACGGTCAGACAACGCGAGTTTCCGATACGAGCATCAATAACCGCGACCAAGGTAAGAGAGCGGGAGCGAGTCTTGGCGCAAAAGCAACCAACGTCAGGGGCGTCAAATGGCAGTGTTTCGCATGAATCTAGTCGCCGGTGCAGCGGTCCTGGCTTCCGTGTTGGTCTCGGTCGCGTCCGCTGACGATGTTTACGTTGCAGTGGCTGGACCTATGACGGGAAACAATGCTGCGGTCGGTGCTCAGATGCGCTACGGCGCTAGCACGGCCGTGGATGACTTGAACTCCTCCGGATTGCTTCCCGAACTCAAGGTCAAATTGACTGTTGCTGACGACGCCTGCGATCCGAAGCAGGCCGTCGCAGTAGCCAATCGGCTGGCGGCTGACCAGGTCAGGCTGGTCGTTGGCCACTATTGTTCCTCTTCCTCAATTCCCGCCTCCGACGTTTACGCTGAAGCGGGAATTATTCAGATTTCGCCCGGATCAACCAATCCTCAGCTGACCGAACGAGGCCTCAGGACGATTTTTCGGATCTGCGGCCGTGACGACCAGCAAGGCGTGGTCGCCGCCGACTATATCCTGCGGCATTATTCCAAGAGCAAGATCGCCATCCTCGATGACAAGAGCACCGCTGGCAAGGGCATAGCAGATATCGTTGCGTCTCGTCTTCACGACGCGGGACTGCAGATTGTCATGCGGCAAAGCTACATGGCCGGCGAAAAGGATTACACGGCGTTGGTATCAAGGATGAAGAGGGAACGAATCGAAATCGTCTATATCGGTGGCGGCTACTACACGGAGATTGGCCTGATTGTGCGGCAAGCCGCAGACGCACAGGCGCGTCTCACCGTCATGGCTAACGATCCGCTGATGACCGGCGAATTCTGGGCGATTGCGAGCGATGCTGCAAACGGCACTCTCTTCACATTCATGCCAGACGCCACCCAAAACGCGGCGGCGGCCGACGTCGTAGCCAGATTGAGAGCATCACAGCGGTCCGCGGAAGGCTACACACTTTACGCCTATGCCGCCGTGCAGGCGTGGGCGCAAGCAGTGAAGCGCGCTGGCTCCTTCAACGCTCTGCGCGTGGCAAAAGCGCTTCGCTCGCAAGAGATTGAGACCGTAGTCGGCCAAGTGCGGTTTGATCCTAAAGGCGACAATGCGTTTCCCGGTTTCATAGTTAATCGTTGGCACGACAACACGATTGAGAGGGTCGAGTGAGCTGGATACGGGTAGCCGAACCAGCGACCTGAATATCAGCTAGTTCGCGTCTTATCGGACCAATCGTGTGCCCAATCGAGTCTTGCGGATGGCCGAGGAGGCGATCTGCGAATGGCAAACAAAATTGCCAAAAGGACACGAGGCGATCAACCGGTGGCCAGGTTCATCTGAGGGAATAGCGACGAAAGCCAGATCTGGCGTCAGCAATCAACGGCGCGTTCTTGTGTCAAAGAAAAATGGCCTTGAAAAGACTAGCGAAGAGATGCCGTGTTGACTTGTAAGCGTCATCAATCGGCATCTCTTCGCCTAACGGCTTACGATCCGCGGTTGTCATTCCGGCGCATCCAAAGCTGTATCTCTAGCTAGCGAAGGGCGGGTCCGCGAGATGTCCTCGGCGTGTCTTAGGATCGGCGTGCGGAGGAACCAAACGCGCTGCCTCCTGCAACAATACCTCGCGCATCCATATGCTTGCTGGATCAGTATTGTGAAGGGAAGGCCATTGGACGGCTTCGGTGAAGCCTGGAAGCGGTAGTGGGAGTTTAGTGATCCGTAGCGGCATCATTTTTGCGAAATACTTCACAAGCGTGAGGGGCATCGTCGCTATTCGGTTGGTGCCAAGCAGCATGGGAGGGACCAAGCTAAAGCTCTGAACAACGACCTCAACGCGTCTCTTGAGGCCGTGCTCTTGCATAAACCATTCGTCTACAGCGGGCACGCGAGAGCGCCCGAACTTGACCGCAACATGGCCCATTGACATGTACTTATCGAATGTGAGTGCCCCCGATAGCTGCTTGTTCGAGCGGCAGCCGACGCACACGAGGGTCTCGTCAAAAAGGGTAGCTTTAGGGTGTGCGTCCGACATGTATAGCTCGGGCACGATGAGAAAGTCGATTTCGGCGCGTTGGAGAGGATGATCGAATGGGTCCGCGTGAGGCATCAATTCGAATCTGACGCCGGGCGCATCTCGTGCAACACGCTTCACGACATTTCGGAACCACACGATCGTAGCAAAGTCCGACAGGCAGATCCTAAAGCGCCGGTCGGATTCACTCGGCTTGAATGTATCCCTGGACGTAATGGAGAATTGGATGTGAAGCAGAGCCTCGCGCGTTGGGGCGGCGAGAGCTTCCGCACGTGGAGTTGGAATAAGTTCGCGGCCCTTCATCGTGAAGAGCTCGTCTTTGAAATATGTGCGCAGGCGTCCAACTGCCGCGCTCATGGCCGGCTGGCTCAAGTTGATGCTGCGAGCTGCCGCCGTGAGGTTTCGCTCGGTCATCAGCGCATCGAGCGCCACGAGCAGATTCAGATCCAGTCCTCGAAAACGCATAGTCACCTATCCGCAGTGTAGATGCTTCTCATCCAAACAATCGATTGTACCAGTTAGCACAGCGCCGGTTAGGAAATCTCCAGTTCCTGTGCATTAGCGTACGTTTCGGAGAAGCAGAGCGTGGCACCGCAGATCGCAAATATTGGTGATGGCGCTTCGTCCGCGGTTGCGCGCAACACCTTAGCTGGACGTCCGTCATGGCGTTGTCACATCCGAAAAGATTGCATCGATTCCAGTCTTAACCGCTTGTGCGATCGATCGCCGATCACACGGGCGGCGAGCCATCATACTCGCAAGAAAACAAATGAGCGGCACCAAAGTCGTCGCGTGCATCAAGGTCAGTGCCAGATATTGGACGAGGCAAATGAGGCCGCGGCTAACATCGTCGTATTCCGCTTTCAAACCGCGCGATCGGCATATTGTCTGTGCGGTGAGAGGAGCGTGACGTCGTGTGCAGCGGAGTTGCGGTTTCTTCGCCCGTGCCAGGGAGTTTCTACAATAGCGTCGTCTCCCTTAGCAACTGCATGCCGCTCAACAATGCCGTCAGGAGCGCGGTTTAAACCATCGTATAGTCGCTACATACGCTTCAATGGAAGGCGTCTACCTCGATATGACTGGGTAAATGCCTGGTGCTCCGATAGCGTGAGTGCTGCACAGAGCTGTCGCGGAGAATGGGCGTTCGGGGGCAATGAACGAAAACTAGAATGCAAGATAGTAGGCGGGGCACGACCTCTCACTGAGCCGATTGCGACCAGCCCGGACACGACGGCGACGGTTAGCGACGGCCCCCACAAAATCCGGAATATCCAAAAAGTCCTGCCGCCCGCGCGGTCGAACCCAAACGCCGTCAACAAGTCAACATCAAACCCATTCGCTGGCGACACCATCGAACGAGCACCGCCACGCCGTTCGTTGCCCGCCTGATGCGTGCCTCAGCAACGCAGCAAGAAGCAGGAGAGTCTTTCATGCGCCCTCAGCTCCAATGGAGGACGTGCTGGGAAAATGACTTACAACTTGCCGACCACGTCGCAATCTCTGAGTTCTTTCGAAATGCTTACGGTCCGACCGGGGCGTTTAACGCGCAACCGTTTGAAGGCAATCGAAGCTGGGCCGGCGCGAGACCTGAACTCCGTGTGATTGGCTACGATGATCGCGGCGTGGCCGCTCATATCGGCGCGCTGCGGCGGTTCATCAAGGTCGGCGAAATCGATCTGTTGGTGGCCGAACTTGGATTGTACGCGGTACGCCCGGATCTCGAGGGGCTCGGCATCTCTCATTCGATGCGCGTAATGTATCCGGTGCTGCGGGAGCTCGGCGTTCCCTTTGGGTTCGGCACGGTTCGACATGAACTCAAAGAGCATATCTACAGGCTACTCGGCCGCCCAGGCTTGGCGACGATTGTTCCGGGCATTCGCGTGCGGTCTACCCTTCCGGATATTTATGCCAACTTGCCGCCAACCCGCGTCGACGACGCGTTGCTCGTCGTTTTCCCTATAGCGCGGGCGATGAGCGAGTGGCCCACCGGTACATTCATCGAGCGTAATGGGCCAGAGCTGTGAAAGACGCAAGTGGTTCCTTCGAAGCGCACAGCAAGCGGGCCAAGGATGCCGTCGGCCACAGCGTCTATTTGACGTTTGACGACGGGCCTAATCCATTTTGCACGCCGGGTATTCTCGATGTGCTGGCGGAATACCGCGCGCCGGCGACGTTCTGTGTCCTTGGCACGTACGCCGCGAATGAGCCAAAGCTAATCCGAAGGATGGTCGCTGAGGGGCATGAGGTAGCAAACCACACGATGACACATCCGGATCTGTCCAAATGCGAACCAGACGAAGTGCAATATGAAATACTGACGGCGAGTAGGGCCATCATGAGCGTGTGTCCCCAAGCCGTGGTGCGACACGTGCGTGCACCGTATGGCATTTGGACCGAAGAGGTGCTGGCCAAGTCAGCGAAGGCGGGACTGGCGGCTCTCCACTGGTCAGTGGACCCACGCGACTGGTCATGCCCGGGCGTCGATGCGATCGTTGGCGCAGTGTTAGCATCTGTCCGCCCTGGTGCGATTGTGCTTCTGCACGACGGATGTCCGCCCGATGAGCTGGGGCGGTGCATTCATTCCGGTCTGCGCGACCAGACGCTGAAGGCACTTTCCCAACTTATTCCAGCCTTGCGTGATCGCGGTTTCGCGATCTGCCCGCTTCCCCAACTTCACTGAACAAATCGGCGTCCCATGAACCTGCTTGCCACAACCAGCACTGTAGTCGTCTCGTCTTATGCGTTGCTCTCCGCGGTCTACAAGACCGTGCAGGCGTTCCATGCCTCGCCGACACCAGCGTCTTCGGCGACATCAGATGCAGTCCACCCCGAATCTATGCCGAGTGTGGATGTGATCGTACCATGCTTCAACGAGGATCCGGGTACGCTGTCGGCCTGCTTAGAGTCCATTGCAAGCCAAGACTACGTCGGGCAGCTGCGCGTCTATGTGGTTGATGACGGCTCTGGAAACCGGGAGGACGTCGCACCCGTCCACCATGCCTATGCCTACGATCCGAGGTTCAACTTTATTCTCCTGCCGAAGAACGTTGGAAAACGCAAAGCACAGATTGCAGCGATCCGGCGCTCATCCGGAGATTTGGTGCTTAACGTCGATTCGGACACGATACTCGCGAGCGATGTAGTCAGGAAGCTTGCATTGAGAATGCAGGATACTGGTATCGGTGCTGCCATGGGGCAGCTGACCGCGAGCAACCGCAGCGACACCTGGCTAACCGGGCTGATCGACATGGAGTACTGGTTGGCGTGCAATGAGGAGCGCGCAGCTCAAGCTCGTTTCGGTGCGGTCATGTGCTGCTGCGGACCATGTGCCATGTATCGGCGATCCGCCCTCGATTTGCTACTGGATCAGTACGAGGCGCAGTTCTTTCGAGGAAAGCCGAGCGACTTCGGCGAGGATCGCCATCTCACGATTCTCATGCTGAAGGCAGGATTTCGAACCGAGTACGTTCCGGACGCCTACGCCGCGACAGTCGTTCCAGATAAGTTAGGTCCGTATCTGCGACAACAGCTCCGCTGGGCCAGGAGCACTTTCCGAGACACGCTGCTTGGGCTGCGCCTTTTGCCCGGTCTCGATCGATACCTGACGTTAGATGTTATCGGGCAAAACATCGGCCCGCTTCTTCTGGCTCTTTCGGTTGTTACAGGCATCGCGCAGCTCGCGCTCACGGCAACAGTGCCGTGGTGGACATGTTTGATGATCGCATCGATGACCATGGTACGATGCGGCGTAGCAGCCTTGCGCGCGCGTCAACTGCGATTTCTTGCGTTTTCCCTGCACACGCCCATCAATATCTTTCTGCTACTTCCGGTCAAAGCATATGCGTTGTGTACGCTAAGCAACAGCGATTGGCTCTCACGCAAATCAGTCAAGGCTCTCGGGTCTGGCGGAGACCAAGCGCTAAAAGAAAACCACGAGCCCCAACCAGACCTCACCCGACCTTCGGGACTCGCTGTGCCAGTTCGCAAGTGGGATGCTTCGCGCCGTCCGTCGAGCGGTGACACGACTGCACTTGCAGTGGCGAGTGATACGGACTGAGGAGTGGACAGCTCATGAACCAGGAAAGCGGTTACCAATCGTTAGAGCGAGAATTGGCTGCCGATGATCCATGGCGGCTGGACGGCAATCCGTTCGAGCGAGAGCGTCACACGCACATGCTGCGGCTTTCGCTTTCAAACGGCTTCATCGCAAATGGGCTCGAGGTCGGCTGCGCGGCGGGCGCATTCACGGAAAAGCTGGCGCCACACTGCGAACGACTTACAGTCGTCGACGTCGTGCCGCGAGCGATTGGCCGGGCGAGTCAACGGACGAAGCGATGGTCGCACATCACATGGATAGTCTCTGACATTCAACGGTTCTCGAGAACAGACCAGTTCGATTTGATCGTGGTGGCGGAAGTGCTTTACTACCTCCGCGATGTTGCCGAGATGCGTACGGCCATTGGCAATTTGGTGCGAATGCTTGCGCCGGATGGGCATCTGGTTTTCGGATCAGCGCGTGATGACACCTGCCGTGGCTGGGGACATGCGGCTGGTGCCGAGACGATCATCGCAATGCTGAACGAAACATTGGTCGAGGTCGAACGGGTGCAATGTCGAGGCGATTCGGCCAACGAAGACTGCTTGCTTGCTTGCTTTCGAAAGTCGATCGGGTCTTCCGTTTCATTCAACAACCGACCTTAGCATTGAGGCACCATGCGCATCTGTGGCATCAAGTTGACGCACGACGGGTCCATCGCCCTTGTGGAGGATGGACGTCTGGTCTTTTGCATCGAGCATGAAAAACGCGACAACAATCGACGGTACTCAGCCATCGAGAATCTCGATACGGTTGTTCTCACATTGGCGGAATACGGCCTTCATCCCCGCGATGTTGACCAGTTCGTCATCGACGGCTGGGACGGGGAAATCGAATCACAATTCCAGGTCCTGAGTGGATCGGAGCTTCTCACTCTCAAAGGTGCGCCGTATGTTGAACGCCCCGAAGGAATCCTCTCTTCACATGAGGGGAACGGGCTTGTGCTCGACGGCAATAGCTTCTCCTATAGGAGCTATGCACACGTCACGGGCCATATTGCCTCTGCATACTGCACAAGCCCGTTTGCGAAAGCGGGAGAGCCCGCTTTCTGCCTCGTGTGGGACGGCTGCATCTTTCCGCGACTTTATTATGTAAAACCCGGTGGCGGCCGCTTCCTCGAGTGCCTATTCCCGATGATAGGGCATGCCTATGCCGTCGCGGGCCATCACTTTGGGCCCTACCGGCAGGCGAGCCGGACCAACTGGGACCTTGGCGTTGCGGGCAAACTGATGGCCTACATCGGTCTGGGAACGCCTGATGAAGACGTTGTGACAGTATTTAGGGAGATCTACGAGAAGCACTTTGCGGCGGACACGGAGTCTGCCCAGCGCTACCGAGCGAATATAAATGACGCCGAAGCGTCACTTGCCGCGACGCACGACTTCTTCGACGAAAGCGCACTTCGATTGGAGGCCAAGCGACACGAAGATATACTTGCGTCATTTCACGTTTTTCTTGAGCGTCTGCTCGTGCGGGAGATGGGCCTTGCTTTGCTGCGGCATTCGAACGTTCCCGGGCCGCGCAATCTTTGCATCGCCGGCGGTTGTGGTCTTAATATCAAATGGAACAGTGCGTTACGTGAAACCGGCCTGTTCGATGCGGTATGGGTACCGCCGTTTCCGAATGACAGTGGCTCGGCTATCGGAGCCGCTTGTTCGGCGTTGGTCGCGGACAAGGGTTTCGTGCCGTTGGAGTGGTCGGTCTATGGT
>NZ_JBANBK010000142.1:0-13026 GCF_053572325.1 Bradyrhizobium sp. UFLA05-112
GCCAAAATCTTCAAACGGTCCGCCCGCTTTGAACGAAAGACGAAAATTGTCCCTGCGAACGGATCGTGGTGGAGTTGCTCCGCCGGTATGCTCAGCAGACCGGCACGCGCCGCCTTGCGCCACGCGAACAGGTGTTGCGGCGAGATGTCGTGCCAGGCGCGCCACCTCGGACGCAACAGCGCCCGGCGCATACGACTCCGCCACGATCCGCCCCTTGACCGCGTCGCTCCACCGCCGCCGATGCCCCACCCCGACCTGGATATCTACCCGGCCCCGTGGCTCCGAAGCGTCAACCATATCGTCAACCATATATGCGAACCTAACTGTATATGACGGCTCGCATGTTGCCGATCAGCTCACGCCGAACAAGGTGCGGGAGACACGCCGCTTACAGTTGATCGCCTTCGTCGTGTCGTTGTTCCTGGAGAGTTTTGCGCGCTGCTCGCGCAGCCAGGCGTGCAACTCGGTGATCAATCCGCCGCGCAGATGGCCCCAGCTGATAAGACTACGGTGGCATCATTTGAGCGCCGCAAGCCGGCGCGCCGGCCGCTGCCGGAGCATTTGCCACGGGAGCGCATTGCCTATCCGGTGCCAAGGACCTGTCCATGCTGCGGCGCCAACCGGGAACGGACTGGCGGATCGTGGTGAGGGAAAAGTACCCGGCCCAAAACGATTGGGGGACCTTAGAGAAGATCCAAAGAGCCCCTTGCAGCGCTCCACGTGTGGTCGTCTCCTTGCCGATCGAAGTCAATCGATAGCGCCGGCCGTAAAGCGGATGACGCGGATCCACGACTTCCACTTCTTCGGAGGTGGCTATGTCATCATCGCCTTCCCGCGTGCGGCCGCCGCGACGACGCACCTGAAGCCGTTCCTCACGATAAAGGCGACGAAGCTTCTTGTGATTCATGACAATGCCTTTGCCTGAGCAGGATGTGCAACCTGCGATAGCCGAATCGTGGGCGAACGGACGCCAGCTCGCGCAGCCGTGTCCGCACCGCCGCCTCGTTTGATCGATGGCTCCGATACCGCACCGAAGTGCGATCGGTGCCAGGCGCCGAACACGCCCGCCGCTCGCTGACCTCATAGGCGATCTGAAGGTGAGCGACGGCCTCACGCCTAGCGGCGGGCGTCACCATCTTTTTGCTGCGACGTCCTTTGAGCATGGCGTTGTCGAGCATCGCCTCCGCCAGCAGCTCCTTCAGCTTCGCGTTCTTATACTCAAGCGCCTTCAGCCGTTTGGCATCGGATACTTCCAGCCCGCCATACTTGGCTTTCCATTTGTAGAACGTGGCCCTGTTAATCCCGTATTTGCAGCACACGTCGGCCGTCTTCGCCCTGCTACCTGCTCGCGCAAGATCCCGATCATCTGTTTCCGTGAACCGGCTCGGCCTCTTATCCATCCCCGTCCGAGGTGATGGACTCTACCCATTTGGAGGAGATTGCGGCGATCAATTCACACGATCCGGCTGACGTAAAACTGCCTGAGCTAATACAGCGCGCCAACAATTGCTAGCGGGGAAGCCTTAACGCTGTCCACGACGTAATCGGTCAAGGAACCTGCTCCCTCTGCGGCCATCACGCACGCATCGCGCGATCGATTTCAAGATGAGTTTCAGAGCCAAAGTGGGAAGATCGCCGGAAGGATGCGCCAAGGACCACTTACTTGGCGATTTTCTGCGCCCGAGAATGGTACCATCTTTGTAGCCGGCGGAACTTAAAACCAAAATCACCAATCGAGGGCTCTGTTTCGATGCACGAACAGACGAAAAAGGCAACTTCTCACAGTCTGAACCAGCGCGTCAACACTCGCGTGAGTACCGAGGGTGAATTCACAGGCTGGCGAATCTACCACGATGATGGTTTTGAGACTCACGCTGGCCCCTTTTGGTATCGGCAAGAACCGGACGGTAGTACGCGCTGCGCCTTCCGAGTCGAAAAAAAGCACGTTAGGGACACAGGGGCCCTCCATGGCGGTTGCTTGATGACGTTCGCCGACTATTGCCTCTTCGTAATCGCCAAGCCGGTGCTACAAGGGATCGGCGTGACCGTTAACATGGCCTGCGACTTTGTCGATACCGCGCGCGAAGGCGATCTGATCGTGGGCACGGGTGAAATCACCCGTGCTGGCGGCTCGCTCATTTTCGTGCGAGGTCAAGTGAGGGCCGCAGAGCGGACTTTGTTCACCTTCTCCGGCACAATCAAGCGGTTGAAGCAAACGGCGGCACCAAAACCAAACGAGTAGCTCTTGCCCTAGTGAGGCTGAGAGTCGGCACGAAGGCGCTTGAGCATGCATCCGTCAACTGTAACCTCGGTGATCATAGAGATGTGCAATCGCAAAACCCGAGGGCCGGAGATCGTCCGCGCGCTTGCCAGACAACTTCATGGAGAACTACAAGGTCGGCGTTCTCAAGCGCTACGGCTTAAACTACAGATCGATCAGGAGATCAATCCACGCATGATCTATTTTGTGGTAACCGGCTTAGGCCAGATCGGACCCTACACGCCGCACGCAGGGTACGATGTGATGTTCCCGGTGTCCTTGCCCCTTTGGCTTAATCCAGTTTGAAGTTCGTTCTGGCCCAGACAAGGACCAGAGCATGAAGCGCAACCGCTTTTCGGAAACAGATCATCGGGATTTGAAGGAACACGAGGCTGGCGTGTCGGTTGCCGATTTGTGCCGGAAGCATGGCATCAGCGATGCCAGCATCTACAAATGGAAAGCCAAGTTTGGCGGGATGGAGGTCTCGGAGGCCAAGCGGCTGAGGATGCTGGAGGACGAGAACACGTGGCAGAAGCGGTTTTTGGCCGACGTGGGCTGGATTACGAAGACTCCAGACGTGGTGGCCATGGACGGCATGTCAGCGAATTGCTTGCGAGCTGCGCGGCGGTTGAGCGTTCAATTCTCCTTGTCGCACGCGACCGAGGCCTGGTTAGCGTGTCGGAGGTGATCAAACTACTGCGCGGCGGCGCGGATTGATCTTGAGTTAGCTTTGCCTCGGATGATGCGGGCTCCCGTGGGGCAGATCGAAAATTTCGTGACTTCAGGTGAAGTTGGCTAGATCATAAACTCGCAGACACACAGCTTCGAAATCAATATTGACTGTGAAAACCTCACCGATGGTCTCAAGGCCTTACAGTGCTAACTGACAAGGCCTCTGCTAGCGAAATCGGCATCTATCTCTTGGCGGCCTACAATAGGCCGATACTCAGCTTTTGCGACGCCAATCGGCTATTCTTGCCAATCGAGTTTAGCCGTTTGTTGAGATAGGCAAGGGACTCTCCATCTAATTCGCCAAAGATTGTTGACTTGAGGGCTTCTCTTTTGGCCGACAGTTTCGCGATCTCTGCCCGCGCCTTTGGCGTAAGCGACATCTGGAGGAATCTTGCATCATCAGGCGATGTTGCGCGATCCAGCAGCTCCATTTGTTCCAGCCTTTTCGTTTGATTGGTAACAAAGGCGGGATGAATTCGGAGCTTGTTCGCAACGCCTGTGCCTGAGACACCGCGACCTTCATCGAGTTCATCGATCGCCATCAGAATCAGCCACTGAGCTTCGGATATTCCCAGCATCTGGGCCCAACCTTTGTGTATTTCCTCAAGCTGCGAATGAATTTCGACAATGTTCCAGATGAAATCTCTGAAGGCTCTATCGAGTTGTTCTGTTTCCGCCATGTTGGTTCTTTCCGCCGAAGCTTACTGTCACTCTCAAGTTGCACGACTGTAGTCACAGCTGCGCAACCTACGTATCCCCGTTTGGCCCCCCGAAAGAAGTGCTCGCATGACATAGTTGGTAAAAAATACAATTTATTAATACAATTGATTTATCGCATCAACATTGTCGCCGTTTTACGCAGCTGACCAGCGGCCGTGATAAAAATCTCCAAGTGAAGCCTCTAGGATGCCCTCCTGGAGGCCTTTATTTCCACCTTTAAGTCACGCACGAAAGAATGTTGCCAAAGTGCAACGTTCTCAGAATAAAGAATGATCTCGCACAATTGCTTGTTTACATCAATTGATTTCGCAAATTATAAGACGATGGACAGCGAGGGGCGCCTCGAAGTCGTTCCGCCAAGCACCTCGCCCACGGGGCCAGGCGAGCCAGCGGATTTTTGGAAGGCGGAAACGACGTTTCAAACTTGGAGGTTCATCAGTGAAACTGACAAAGAGTCTTATCCTCTGTTCTGCAGCAATGTTTGCTGGCGCTGGGGCGCAGGCAGCCGATCTGCCTGTAAAGGCTAAGCCGATCGAGTACGTGAAGGTGTGCTCGCTATATGGCGCCGGCTTTTACTACATCCCGGGCTCTGACACTTGCATCAAGCTCGGTGGTTATCTGCGCGCTGTAACAATGTTGAACACGAGCGCTTACTATGACGCCGCCAGCACCGGTGTGGCTGGCGCGCACAATCGTCTCAGCAATTATACCACCAGTTTAGCCCGTCTAACCCTCAACATCGATACTCGCACCGCGACCGAGTACGGCGTCGTTCGCACCTTCTTCACCGGATTCTATACTTGGCTCGACGGAACCTATTCGGGTGCCGGCACCACCGCCGTGAATGGCTCGACAGTTTACTCTTCCTCGAGCGCTGGTAATTTGCTGGCCGTGTACTATGCTTTCCTTCAGTTCGCGGGTTTTACGATGGGTAAGGCGACTTCACAGTTCTCTGCACCCTGGGGCCAGTATCCGACGGGCTACTTCGAAATGCCGGGCGCCAACGGCCTAAGGGGCGTCAACCAGTTCAGCTACACCGCCGACTTCGGTCAAGGCGTTACGGCCTCGTTCTCGGCTGAAGATCAAATCCCTCTTGACACAAGCAGCATATGGAACGTGAGCGGCGCGACGACTGCAGGTCTCGCGACAGGTACGTACGGTGCCAACGACATCGGCGGTTCGCGAATTCCAGATCTGATTGCCGCGGTTCGTGTTGACCAGTTTTGGGGCCTTTTCCAAGCGTCGTTCGCCGCACATGAAAACCATGCTGCCTACTATGGCGCAACCGAGGTCACCGGCCACCCGAGCGACAAATGGGGCTGGGCTGGTCAGCTGGCATTATCTTTCAAGAATCTCCCAACTGGTGCTGGCGACTCGATCAACTTGACCGGCGTCTATACCAACGGTGCAACCCGTTACAACTTCCAGAGTAATCTGTCGACCGCCTACGCGATGTACGGCAGCACGAGCCTCGCGGGTGCTTACCAGAGCGTCGGCCTTGCTGGTCTATCTGACTCTGTCTTTGTGGCTGGCGCCGGGCAGCAGCTGACGACGACCTACGGCTTTAATGCTGGCTACACCCACAACTGGAATCCATACTGGAGCACCGATATCTTTGGTTCGTGGGCCGCCGTGCGATACAACGACACGGCTAAGGGTTACATCTGCGGCGCTGTTGTCGCAGGTCTCACGCTATCGAGCGGTGTCGCCGGCTGTAATCCCGACTTCAACTACGCAGTTGCCGGTGTAGGGACCAACTGGAACCCCGTCAAGAACCTGACCTTCAGGGCTGAACTCGCCTACATGATGCTTGACCAGAAGTATGCGAGCGGAAGCACGGTGACCCTGCCGCTACAGTCAGCTATTGCCAAGCCTGGTGCTGCGTACGAACTGAAGGACCAGAACAGTCTCACGTTGCTCCTCCACGCTCAGCGGAATTGGTGAGTCCTTGTCAGGCGGAAGGAGAGAAAAGCGGCTCTATAATATCTGAGTTCACCTCCAAGAAGGCCTCCGGCATGCCCGCCGGAGGTCTTTAAATTTCGGATCCAATTTTCGGCTTTGACAAAGACGGGCGACCCGACGGTAGCGCCGGCCAGAGCCGTAATGCGCTATCAGCCGTTGACGCTGAAGACTTGCATTGATTGGCGCGGGTGCACATCATTGGGGTTCTGCAGTTCGTATTGCGACCGACGCTGGACGCTGATCGTTGTACGAGACATCCGTCGTCCGTGAAGAACCCGGAGTTCAACTCGGGACGAGGTGAACTCGGAGGATGAGCTGGACGACGAGTCAGTGCAACAAGAGCTTCAGCCAGGCGATAAGGCGGCGGAAGTTGTAACCAGCGGCGGCGAGGATATGGCATCACACTGGCGGCGCCGGAGCTAGTTCCGATTCATTCGGTGCTCGGATTGAGATGACCGATGACCGGCTCGATGGCCGAGCGGCCGCGCAACTCACACTTGATCTTGGGCGTGACGTGAACCGCTGAACTCTGTATCCAGGTGGATTGTAGCCGCGATAGCACGCTTAACGATGTTACCGATCAGCGTCTCCACGCGTTGAGCGTATGCCCGCCATTGGGATTGCCGGCAGCGCATCCGCATGGGCGACGAGCTGACCGTCCTTGGCATGCGCTGAGCTTATTGGCGACGGACACCTCAACGCCGAACTCGTAAAGCCGTTCCCTTGCCTTGCTGATGCACTCCAACTCCGACGCGTGCAGCGACTAAACCTTCGGTCCGTGCTGGCGTCGGGTCTGACCGCGCACCTCTCGTGCCAGCGTCAGCATGCGTCCCTGCCGCAATAATCGCCCGAACCCCCACTCCACATCTGGCATCCAATTCTACGCTTCGCGCGGCGTACTGAGGGCGGTAGCGTTCGCGCCGTCGTAGCTGGCGGGGATTGCGGGGACGGCGCGTATGCAGGCTGTCGCGCGATCTTCCGTCCCGGTTTTTGAAGGGGCACTTTTCAACGCCGGCCTCAACGATATCGCAGTGGCGAGTGAGACAGTCGATCAGTGCGGTGGTCGTCTTGGCTTCCATCTACCGAACGCAAAATTGGTGGTGAGGAAATCGAAGCGGGTCCGTAGAGCTTGCTGACCAGGTGGAATAGCTACTTGGCTGGACGGAACGGCAAATAGCTAATTTAGTCCAGGACAACGAAATCCGAGCGGGTAAGTGATCGGCGAGCCCGCCCTTTTTCATCTGAAGGCAGTTGACGAGATGGACGACGCCACAGAACGGACCGCGCGCGTCATCATGAATGCAGCTTTAACTGATTCCGATGGCCAAATGGATCTTGCCTGTTCCGGTCCCGCCGACCAGCACGATCTTGCATTATTGCGCCAGGAATGTCCCGCCGGCGAGCTCATGGAGGAGCGCTTTGTGATTAGCGCACCTTCGAACTCGAAGTTGGCCAGAGACTTGGGCGTGCGGTCTCTCGTTTATTATCAGCCGGCATTCGATCGAGCGACCCTGCTTCTCGCTGCCTTGGGCATACTACGCTTCGTGCTGGCTCGCTTGAACAACCACACTCCGGGCGGCAGCGGGCGCGACGCACGCTAATCGGGTCCAAGCCCGGCGGAACGATCTTGTTTGTCAACTTAGGAAACGAGCAGGCACTGAGAGTCGATGCAGTCGCGGATTGCGAGCTCGCTCCTTCTCGCCGCGGTGTCCAGTGCCGATTCAGCCTCTACACCGTCTGAAGTTTCCGGGCTCCTTGAATCGATCGAGCGCCGCTCGGCATTGTCGACGATGCCGCCCCTGTTCACAGTACGCACTCCCCAGTCATCTTTCGCTTCTCGCCCCCGCAAGGCTTGATCCCGGCCATTCGCACTATTTGCAGATGTGGATGCCCCGCCCCCATCTTTGCCAATGCTTCATCGGATCGTAGGGTCGATCCGGCCGAAGTAGCGGAGACGGAACAAGGCCGGCATGACGATCATTGCGTGACTATTTCCTCATCACATCACAGATCACACGGCAGACACGGCGCAGGTGATACTCGGTCAAAGGTGCCCTCGATCCTGGTCAGCCGCTTGAAATAGTGGCCGATTTTGGCTTCCATGGCCATGCCGATGCCCGACTGCTGGCCGATCCGGATTTGCCCATCTGCACCTTGGCGGCTGCGAGCCCCCTTGCGCCTCCGACCGCGTGATCGAAATGGCCGTCACGGTCGCGAACATCGACATCGAGTGTCCTTGTTCGAGCATGACGAACATGTCGGCAGCGCGACGCTGCAGGCTCTGGAATGAACGATTGCCGCGCCGAACTGCTTTCGCGTCTTCAAATATTCGACGGTGATCCTTGAGCGATCATCAAGCCGACAGCTTCTGTCCAACTCGCGATGGGGGCTTCGTCGACCACGCACTCAATCAGCGGCAGCTCGTTTTCGGGATCGCCGAGCGAGGGGTCGACGCCCTTGTTCGCCTCAGGTTCGGGCACCGCGCCGCGGCCCCTTAGGCAGCCATGTAGGGTGCAACAGTTGGTCGCCAGATTTCGATCTAGGCGCAGGTCAACTCACCGTCATCCGCGCGCGAAGGAGCCACGCCGCAATGGATTCCCGGAGGAGCAAGGATACCGATTCTATCGCTGCCGACGCTTCGCAAGCGCTGTCACCGATAAGCTGTTGGCAGAAAGGCATGAGCTGGAATACCGACGATCGGGTCACCGGGGGATCTAAAACAGGACCGATCGACGCTGCCTTGCCGTTTCTCGATCCAGATAACGAGGCCATCTTCATTCGTCTCGTTGGCTGCCATTCTCATCCCAGGTCTTCTCGCGCCGACGCAGCGCCCAGATTCGTTTATGTTCGGTCCCCAGCATTCCAACGCTAATGGGAGCACGCAGCACACGCCCGAAGAACACCTTCGAGTCGGTCATGGCAGCTACTGCGCGAGAGCATCAGCGTCTGTCCGACGCATGCAAGCTGGTCTTCGCATCGTGTTCGGTCTGCACGACGTGCCCCCTCCTCGTGCCGGCAGGACCGCCGATTACGATCTCACCATCGGCGTAACTCGAAAATATACCCTTCGCTGTTCAGGCGCGGCGTCGCCCGGTCCCGGTGAACACCTCGAGCCGGTGCAATGGGTTGCGGCTTGCATTTTCGCAAAGGCTCGTGTCCATCCCGCTCGACCTAGTCACTTGACACTTCCACATAGCCCTCACTCGCTCAGCTTCGATCGATCATCCGAAGAAAGACTTCCGAGCTCGTGACCACGTAGAGCATCCGTACTCCTTTTTGGCTTCTGACGATTAAACCTCGTCCTCGCTCGTCATTGCTGCCCCCGTCTTACGTGAAAGGGACAGTCGACCGACGATTAGTTTTGATCCTTTCTGGTCCACAGCAGACCGTCACACCATATGTGTTGAACGCGTCCCCACCGGCAAGCCGCCGCGGCATTCGGGAAGAAACCACGTCCATGGTGGTTGGCGCTGGTATTGCAAAGCAGTGGAATGCTCGTGAGCCTTTCATATTCGACGAGAAGTTCGGCGACTTTGTGCTCAGAATCTCTGGGAATAGTCTGCAATCGGGCAGATCCGTCGAGATGTACAACAGCGGGGATCTTGTCTTGCCATTCTGCCCGTGTCTGATGATCGAACAACATGTAGGGATCCGGCGTTCCGGGGCTGAAAATTTCCTGCGCGCGATCCTCCAGACATATCGGCGCCACTGGCCGAAAGTGTTCGCGAAGTTTGATGTCGTTAAGATAATCCTTCATTCCCGCCCTAGTCGCGGCAGCCAGAATGCTTCTGCCGCCTAGTGCCCGCGGTCCCAGCTCGGCACGGCCGGCAAGGAACACCACGGGCTTGTTGCTGGCGAGGACGGCCGCAAGTTCGCGCATACTGCACTGCGCGGCCCTCCATTCAGGCGGCACTTCGCTTTGTATCAGCACAGGACCACTGTAGACCGACCATTCCAATGGCACGAAGCCTTCGTGCTCCGCCATCGCGGAGCAAGCGGCACCGATCGCCGAACCGCTGTCATTCGGGAAGGGGGGCACCCAGACAGCATCGAAAACGCCGGTAGCACGTAGTGCACTGTTCCATTTGATATTGAGACCGCAGCCTCCGGCTATACACAAATTTCGTGGTCCTGGAATATTAAAGTACCGCTGCGAAGCAATCGCAATTTCGCGGATGAGCAGACGCTCGAGGAAAACATGAAATGATGCGAGTACATCTTCGTGTGCCTTAGCCTTCAACCGGAGCGCGCTGGCCTCGAAGAAGTCGTGCATAGATGCAAGTGAGGACTCCCAGTTATGAGTATCCGCACGATAACGTCGGGCAAGTTGCGTGTCGCCCGCCAAACGCTCCTCATAGAGCTCCTGAAACAGCGCCATGATGTCTTCATCAACAGACCCGAGTGCTATGTAGGACATTACCTTACCGGAAACGCCCCGATCCCAGTTCGTGCGGCTCGGCTGCTTATAGGGTCCGAAGTGATGGCCAGCGGCAGCATAGGCGTGGCCCAGTATGGGGAACAGGCATTCAAGGAACCGGGCGGCGCGGCGTTCTACATAATAGAGACGCGGGAACATGCCGCCGTCCCACACCAGGCAGAAGGCCGCTTGCCCGGCTTTGGCAAAGGGACTGGTGCAGTACGCGGAGGCCACATGGCCTGTGACATGCGGATAGCTTCTGTAAGGAAAGAGCATGTCATTGAGCATCAACCCGAAGCCGTCGCGCGAGATGAGGAGACCCTCGGCATGGCGTTCAAGATACGGCGCTCCTTTGAGAGTGATAGGCGCCACACCACTGCGGACCTCGAACTGCGACTCGACCTCACCGCCCCAACCGTCGACGACAAACTGGTCGACATCCCGTAGGTCCAGACCGTGCTCTGCCAGAGCGATAACAACTGCGTCCAGATTATCGATGGTCTGATACCGCGGATTGTTGTCCCGTTTCTCCTGCTCGACGCAAAATACCAAACGTCCGTCCTCGACAAGAGCGACGGCTCCGTCATGCGTAAGCTTAATGCCGCAGATGCGCATAGTTCCTCCATGTCGTCGACAATTGGATTGAACCGAAAGTCGATTCGAACTCCGAGATAGGCGAGCAGGCCCTTTTGTTGACCAATTGCGTTACTGGCATTGCACGCGCTCAGCTCGATCAATTTAGAACTTTCTCCCGACTGTTATTCGAACTCCCCCCGCGGTCGAGAGCCATTGAACGAAGGGGACTATCCGCTTCATATGCGGCCACCACGTCCGTTGGCATGCTCACCCTCGCTCGTGGTGCGAAATCAATCACGTTGATTCACTCGCAACGGGGGCTACCTTGAATGCGCCATTCGCGTACCCGCTTGGAGGACATTTGTGATCTCGCTTGATTTGCGTGCGGTGCTCTCCCTCGAACGGATGGGCATTGAACCCCCACGGATTGTCGCCTGCTACTTCCCGCTCTAACAACTCATACTTCATTGCAAGCTCACGACTTGTTCACGAGGTAACGTATACGACCATTGCGGCTGCTAAGATTATCCGGCGTCCCCGACCTCCAATATCCGCGCCAAAATCCCGTCCTGCGAATTGCCGCAGTGATTCGCAAAAATTCTAGACGTTTGGGCCAGCTATCGGTATCGAATGGAAATAGCTCATTCACTACGATCATGCTTGTCTCCGTCTCGTCTTAACCAGCTCCACGAGCGCTCAGAGAGAACGACTAGCTAAAGCCGCCGACGGCGCCGCGAACACATTGACTGCCACATTTATTCCTGTGTTCGGAGAAGCAGCGGTAGCGAGAGCAGACAATTGACGAGCTCGACTCTCCCAAGGTGACGCTAATCATTCAACAGGTTGCCATATTTCTCATCTAGATCAATTACCAACCTTAGTAGTTGACCGCGGGGCACGTTCTTGAATCTCGCCAGCATTATTGGGTTAAAGAAAGTTGTCCGTTTAAGGGGCCGTGTGCAGCACAGACATCGTGCAATTTAGGTGAGTCTCCTATTGACGGGCCGAGCGCGCCCAACTGGGCCTTGAAGACACCCCTATCTCGGCCGTACCATCCGCGATGTCGCTCGCAAGATCGCCTCCGCACTGACTAGCTCATCGACTTTATATCGCAGCGTTTCGTGATCGGGCTGTTGCCGCTCAACACATTTGCGGCCCGTCCGACGAGCACGCCCGCAAGCGCCTATCGCCAGCGCGTGCGTTGCGACCTTATTCGGTGCGACTTGCAAACAAAGATGCAGTACTGGCGGGCGAGCAGTCCGCCCGGCTGGCCCGTTCCCGCCAATGACGCCTGTTTGCAGTCCGACATGCGTCGTGAAGCAAAGGAGCCACATACGCAAAAGCGCAACATGTTCAGTCCGCATGTTGGCTGGCACGCAGCTTGCACAACTCCTCTCGAGCAGACCCAGACAATGAAAGCGATCGATGATCAACATGACGAACACCGCGGAGAATACGATCTGCCTGGCAGCACAGTCGGCGATCGGCATGCAGATCATGGTCGAAGTCGGCGGCTGCATGAGCCCGAGCGAATCTGAGTTCGGCCCTGTCGTGTTTTGGAGAAGTCTTCCACGAGATATTCGCCGGGACCGAGATCATTCACTTGATGGTGCTTGAGTCCCGCGTGGTCGGGATGGACGTGCTCCCAGACGCCCGTCGCGACAATCAATCGGGTACCCGAGAAGGACGCAAAGGAGACTGCCGCCATGGACTACGAGTTCCTGAAATACGAGATCGACGAGCGGGTCGCGACCATTACCTTCAACAATCCCGATCGCCACAACGCCCTGAGCTCGCCAATGAAGAAAGAGTTCAGGACCGCGATCGCCAAGGCGGAGGAAGACGAGCATATTCGAGTCATCATCGTGGCCGGTGCTGGCGGAAAAGCATTCTCAACCGGCTATGACCTCAAGGAAGCCAGTGACATCCCCCGAGGGTCGATTGAGGATTGGCGGAACCGGGTCGCCGATGATTGCGACTTCACCTATAGGGTCTGGTCCTGCTCCAAGCCAGTCATCGCGCAGATCGAAGGTTATTGTCTCGCCGGAGGGTTTGAGTTCGCCCAAATGTGCGATGTCCGGTACTGCTCGGACGAGTCCAAGTTCGGCGTGGTCGAGAGCAGATTCTCGAGCGGTCTGGCGACGCTCGTCATGCCCTGGATCATAGGCGCGCGCTGTCGGGAACTAATCTATACTGGCGACACGATCGGTGCCAATGAGGCGAAGGAGATGGGGCTCGTGAACCGGGTCTTTCCAAAGGACCGGCTTCAAGTCGAGACCATGAAGGTAGCTAAACGCATGTCCCTGGTCTCCATGGCGTGCCTGCAGTGGAACAAGAGGGCGATCAATCAAACCTTTGA
>NZ_JBANBK010000143.1:0-12955 GCF_053572325.1 Bradyrhizobium sp. UFLA05-112
TGATCACGGCGTTCGAGGGGTGTCCACACCCTCACCGCCGCTTACCCCAGTCGCCGCTTACCCCATAGCATCTGGATGCCCCGCCTTCGCGGGGCATGACGTCGAGGATGATGCGTCTTGACTTGACCTCCCCGACCGCGCAAAGCGACCGCATGAGCGCCTCGCCCTCGCACCCTGCCCCGTCCACTGCCCCATGGCTACGGACGCTGCTGACCAGGCCGGTCCCGGCCGTGATGGGCGTGCTCAACGTCACCCCGGATTCCTTCTCCGACGGTGGGCAGTTCATCGCGCCCGACGAAGCGCTGGCGCAGGCGCGTGCCATGATCGCCGATGGTGCCGACATCATCGACATCGGGGCCGAATCCACCCGACCCTACAAGGGCGCCCAGCCGGTCACGGCGGAGGAGGAGCTGCGGCGGCTAAAACCCGTGCTCGCCGACATCGTCGGACTCGGCGTGCCGGTCTCGATCGACAGCATGAAGTCGGAGGTCGTGGCTTTCGCGCTGGACCAGGGCGTCGCGATCGCCAACGACGTCTGGGGCCTGCAGCGCGATGCCGGCATGGCGGCGGTAGTAGCGGCGAAAAAAATCCCGGTCATCGTGATGCACAACCGCGATAGCGTCGACCCCGCCATCGACATCATTCAGGATATGATCGCGTTCTTTCAGCGCTCGCTCGACATCGCAACGAAGGCGGGCATCGCCGAGGAGCACATCGTGCTCGACCCCGGCATCGGCTTCGGCAAGACGCCGCAGCAGAGCATGACGGCGCTGGCGCGCCTCAACGAGCTCAGCGCCTTCGACCTGCCGGTGCTGGTCGGCGCCTCGCGCAAGCGATTCATCGCATCCGTATCACCGTCGGAGCCCCAGCAGCGGCTTGGCGGCTCGATCGCCGCTCATCTCATCGCCGCGCAGCGCGGCGCGCGGATCATCCGCACCCACGACGTCGCCGAGACTCTGCAAGCCCTGCGGGTCGCCACCGCCATCGAAGGTAAGCCATGACAGATACGATCTTCGTCACCGGCCTAGTGATCCATGCGCGCCACGGCGTGATGGAGCATGAGACCGAGGTCGGCCAGCGCTTCGTCATCGACCTCGAGCTCTACGCCGACCTCCAGGAATCCTCGCGCACCGACCGGCTCGTTGACACCGTCTCCTATGCGGACGTGGTCTCGACCACGACGGCTGCGTTCAAGAACACCAATTACAAGCTTTTGGAGCGCGCAGCCGGTGCGGTGGCCGATGCCATCCTGTCGCATTTTTCGCGCATCCGTGCGGTGAAGGTGACCGTGCACAAACCGCATGCGCCGATCGCCGCCATCTTCGATGACGTTGGCATAGTGCTGACGCGCTCGCGGCACCCAAACCATGGCTAGCGCGCTAATCGCGCTGGGCGGCAATGTCGGCGACGTCCGCGCGACGTTCAGAAAGGCGATCTCCCACATCTGCGGCATGGCGCAGGCGGTGCTGGTCGCGCGTTCCTCCGACTACACGACGCCACCCTGGGGCGATGAGGACCAGGCGCCTTTCGTCAACGCCTGCATCGAAATCGAGACCAGCCTCGATCCGCACGCGCTCTTGTTCGTGATGCAGAAGGTCGAGCAGAAATTTGGTCGGACCCGCGACAAGGAACGGCGCTGGGGGCCGCGCACGCTCGATCTTGACCTGATCGCCTATGACGATGTGTCCTTGCAGACGCCGGAGCTGACGCTGCCGCATCCGCGCCTGTTCGAGCGCGCCTTCGTGCTGGTGCCGCTCGCCGAGATTGCGCCCGACCGCATGATTGGCGGCATCCGCGTGCGCGACGGCCTCGCCAGCGTCTCAACACAAGGAATCGAGCGGCTCCCGGATACCGGTTAACCAAAATCAACCGTTTGCAGGGGCGGCCGGCCGTGGCAATTTCGTCCCCAACGATGAGAACGAATATGTCCGGGAGTTTCCTGCCGAATGACCGCCGTGACTGACGATCTGCTGCTGGCCGCGGACTTCCCCAAGGCGAGTTACGAGGATTGGCGCAAGCTGGTCGATGGTGTGCTGAAGGGCGCGCCATTCGAAAAGCTCGTCGGCAAGACCTACGACGGGCTGAAGATCGATCCGCTCTATCCGCGCGCCAAGGATCTCGCGCCCGTTGCGGGTCGGCAGGCGGCCGCGCCCTGGCAGGTCATGCAGCGGATCGACCATCCCGATACGGTGCTCGCGAATGCCCAGGCACTCACGGACCTGGAGAACGGAGCGACGGGGCTTGCGCTGGTGTTTGCCGGCGGCAACGGCAGCCATGGCTTTGGCCTGGAACCGACGGCGGACGCAGTCGCTAAGGTCCTAAGGGAGATTCACCTCGATGCCGGCATCTGCATCGAGCTTCAGGTCGGCCCGCAATCGCGGATGGCCGCGATCCATGTTGCGGAATACGTCAAGAGCAAGGGCATCGATCCTGCCGCCTGCGACATCCGCTTCGGCCTCGATCCACTCGCGGCCTGCGCGGTCTGGGGTCATAGCCCCTACGCCTGGGAGGAGATCGTTCCCGCGGTGACCTCCGGGATCAAGGGCCTCGTGGCGCTCGGCTTCAAGGGACCGTTCGCATCCGCAGATGGACGCGTGATCCATGATGCCGGCGGATCGGAGGTGCAGGAGCTCGCCTTTGTGCTCGCCTGCGGCGTTGCGTATCTGCGCGCGATCGAAGGCGCCGGCGTTCCCTTGGAGCAGGCACAGGGCATGGTCTATGCGCGGCTTGCGGCCGATGCCGACCAGTTTTTGACCATGGCAAAGTTCCGCGCGCTGCGACTATTGTGGGCGCGCATCGAGCTGGCCTGCGGCTTGACGCCGAAGCCGCTGTTCATCGCGGCCGATACCGGCTGGCGCATGCTGACGCAGCGCGACCCCTACGTGAACATGCTGCGTGCGACCATGGCGACGTTCGCCGCAGGCCTTGCCGGCACCAACTCCGTCACGGTGCTGCCGCACACGCTGGCGCTGGGGCTACCAGACGCGTTCGCACGGCGCGTGGCGCGCAACACGCAGCTCGTGCTGCTCGAGGAGAGCAACCTCGCAAAGGTCTCTGATCCGGCGGCAGGCGCAGGCGGCATCGAGGCGCTCGCGACGCAGCTTTGCGAGGCGGCCTGGACGCTGTTCCAGGAAACCGAAAAAGCCGGCGGGGTCTTTGCCGCGCTTCAGCAGGGCCTGATCCAGGGCAAGGTCCACGCAACGCGCAAGGCGCGCGAGGCCAACGTCGCAAAGCGCCGCGACGTGCTGACTGGCGCGAGCGAGTTTCCGAACCTGCAAGAGAGCGATGTGGCGGTGCTGCCGGCGACGCCGGTCGCGCTTGCGCCTTACGGCGAGCAAAAGTTCAAATTCGCCCCGCTTGCGCCGATCCGCCTTGCGGAACCTTTCGAGGCGCTGCGCGACAAATCCGACACCAGGCTGAAGGCAAGCGGGGTGCGGCCCAAGGTGTTTCTGGCCAATCTAGGTACGGCGGCCGATTTCACCGCGCGCGCAACCTTCGCAAAGAGTTTCTTCGAAGCCGGAGGCATTTTGGCCGTCGATAGCGAGGGCTTTGCCGATCCGGCAAAGCTTGCCACCGCCTTCAAGGCATCGGGCGCGGAGCTCGCCTGCCTTTGTTCCAGCGACAAGGTCTATGCGGCCCATGCAGAAGCCTCGGCCAAGGCCCTGCAAAGCGCGGGCGCGAAGCATATCTATCTGGCAGGCCGGCCGACCGGGACCGAGGCCGCGTTGCGCACGGCCGGTGTCAGCGGGTTCGTCTTCGCGGGCGCCGATGCACTGGCCACGCTGCAGGATGCCTATCGACGGATGGAGCAGGCATGACCGAGACCAGCAAACCCGTTCTCACCGGCGGCTGCCAATGCGGCGCGGTGCGCTTCGCGCTGTCGGTCGCGCCGAACAAGGTCAGCATCTGCCATTGCCGGATGTGCCAGAAGGCGAGCGGCGCGCCGTTCGCCTCCTTTGCCGATATCAACAAGACGGATTTTTCCTGGACCAAGGGCCGGCCGTCGTTCTTTCGTTCCTCGACGATCGCCGAGCGCGGCTATTGCGCCGCCTGCGGCACGCCGCTGAGCTTCGGCCGCATCGACGGCGAGCGGATCGAGATCATGACCGGCGCCTTCGACCGCCCGGATCACGTGGTGCCGACGCGGCAATACGGAAGTGAATCCCGGCTCGGTTGGGTCGTCGGAATCGCAAACCTGCCGAGTCAAACCACGCAGCAGAACTACGGACCGGAGAAGATGGCGACCATCGTCAGCCATCAACATCCGGATCATGATTGATATGCTGGGATCGGATTATGCTCCGTTTCCTGGCAGGATTTCTGATCGGAGTAAGCCCAATGGTGGTCGTGTGGTCCATCGACCATTTCTTCACCAAGGCTCCGCCAGGGAGCGTGGCCAAAAAGAAGCTTCAAAGGCTGATCGACCGAAACCGCAGGTTTGAGGATTCCAAGGAATGAGCCGCATTCCCAATTTCGCCGACGTCGCCTTCGAGCGGACTACAACCGCCGCTCCGACCGGCAGCGCCGAGCCATGGCTGACCCCCGAGGGCATCCCGGTAAAAAGCGCTTACAGCGAAGCCGATCTCGCCGGCCTCGACTTCCTCGATGCGTACCCTGGCATCGCGCCGTACCTGCGCGGCCCCTACCCCACCATGTACGTCAACCAGCCCTGGACCGTCAGGCAGTATGCCGGCTTCTCCACGGCGGAGGATTCCAACGCCTTCTATCGTCGCAACCTCGCGGCGGGACAGAAGGGCCTCTCGGTCGCCTTCGATCTCGCGACCCATCGCGGCTATGATTCCGACCATCCGCGCGTCGGTGGCGACGTCGGCATGGCCGGTGTCGCCATCGATTCCATCTACGACATGCGCACGCTGTTTGCCGGTATCCCGCTCGATCAGATGAGCGTGTCCATGACCATGAATGGCGCGGTGCTGCCGATCCTCGCGCTGTTTGTGGTCGCCGCCGAAGAACAGGGCGTGCCGCCGGAAAAACTGTCGGGCACCATTCAGAACGACATTCTGAAAGAGTTCATGGTGCGCAACACCTACATCTATCCGCCGAACCCATCGATGCGGATCATTTCCGACATCTTCGCCTACACTTCGCAAAAGATGCCGAAGTTCAATTCGATCTCGATCTCCGGTTATCACATGCAGGAGGCTGGCGCGACGCAGGATCTCGAGCTCGCCTATACGCTCGCCGACGGCGTCGAATATCTTCGTGCTGGCCTCGCCGCTGGCCTCGACGTCGACCGCTTCGCGCCGCGCCTGTCGTTCTTCTGGGCGATCGGCATGAACTTCTTCATGGAAGTCGCCAAGATGCGCGCCGCGCGGCTACTCTGGGCCAAGCTGCTGAAGCCGTTTGGTCCGAAAGATCCGCGCTCGCTCTCGCTGCGCACGCATTGCCAGACCTCCGGCTGGTCGCTGACCGCGCAGGACGTCTTCAACAACGTGATGCGCACGACGGTGGAGGCGATGGCGGCGACGCAAGGCCACACCCAGTCGCTGCACACCAACGCACTCGACGAAGCGCTCGCGCTGCCGACTGACTTTTCCGCGCGCATCGCCCGCAACACGCAACTCTTCCTGCAGCAAGAAAGCGGCACCGCACGCATCATCGATCCCTGGGGCGGCTCCTATTATGTCGAGCGGCTGACGCGCGATCTCGCCGCGAAGGCCTGGGGCCACATCCAGGAGGTCGAGGAGCTCGGCGGCATGGCCAAGGCCATCGAAGCCGGCGTGCCGAAACTGCGCATCGAGGAGGCTTCCGCCAAGACGCAGGCCCGGATCGATGCGGGCAAACAGGCGGTGATCGGCGTCAACAAGTACAAGCCGTCCGATGAAGCGCCGATCGAGATCCTCAAAGTGGACAACACCAATGTCCGCCGCCTGCAGATCGACAAGCTGACTCGGCTCAAATCCGAGCGCAACCAGGTCGATGTCGATGCCGCGCTCGCCGCGCTGACGCGTTCGGCCGGCGAAGGCAACGGCAATCTTTTGGCGCTCGCAATCGACGCCGCGCGCGCGAAGGCAACCGTCGGCGAAATTTCCGACGCGATGGAAAAGGTGTTCGGTCGCCACCGCGCCGAGATCAAGTCCATCACCGGCGTCTACAAGCGGGAGGCGTCCGCCATGGGCAGCCAGGTTGAAAAGGTGCAGGCGCTGATCGACGCCTTCGAGGAGGCGGAAGGCCGCCGTCCGCGCATTCTCGTCGCCAAGATCGGCCAGGATGGCCACGACCGGGGGCAGAAGGTGATTGCGTCGGCCTTTGCCGACATCGGCTTCGACGTCGACATCGGGCCGCTGTTTGCCACCGCCGACGAAGCCGCGCGCCAGGCGGTCGAGAACGACGTTCACATTCTCGGCGTCTCCTCACTGGCCGCCGCCCACCTCACTGCGGTGCCGGAATTGAAGGCGGCGCTGAAGAAGCACGGCCGCGAGGACATCATGATCATCGTCGGCGGTGTGGTCCCGCCGCAGGATTACGAGGCGCTCTACGCAGCAGGAGCCGAAGCGATATTCCCACCCGGCACCGTGATCGCTGATGCCGCCGCGGAGCTGATCCAAAAGCTCAACGCCCGGCTCGGCCACAGCGCGGCGGCGGAGTGAGTGATAGCTCCGAGGGCGAGCAACCATGGCACTCCTATGAACCAATTCAGCGCTATGAATCGCTGTTCCCTTTGTTGCCAAACTTTGTTGCGCACTACACTATAGGTGGTAAGCGCCTTCCACGAATTGGTCTATCGAACAGGCTTGATCTCCAGTTTCGAAAAGTTCTTCTAGCCGCACTTCTGGCTAGCAGAATGCAGATCGGGCTTTCTTATGCCGAGAAGCGTTACGCAAAAGATCCCCTGGAGACACGATGGCTAGGACTTACCGAGAGAATCGACCAGATTTACGGTGAGGGTCAAAAGTACCTAGGATGGTATCTTTCGTTCGGAAAAGATCAAATCAAGAGTGTGGGTGACCCCTCGCAAGACAATCTGTCTTGGCAGTTCTTTTTTCGAACCATCGGCTCGCTCGATGCGGCAAAGCGCTTGTCGGAACTTGGCTATCTATGTGAAGTAGCCACGATCCTAAGAGCAGCATTGGAGCAATTCGCGTTTTGCGCAAGGCTGTTGTCTCTGGGACCATCGGAAGAAGTGAAGACTATACGTCCGATTCAGTGTCTGAATTACTTCAAGACGTTTGTGCCAGCGACCGGACAGCTATATGGCCTACTGTCAAAGTACACGCATTTTGAGTTTGACCATCACACGCACTTTTTCATCCAAAGAGATTAACACCATACAGCGAGGGGCGGTGCTTCGAGCCTACGCCACGCACCTACTTTTTCTCACTATGGCTTGTGTCGGCAAGTACATCCTAGTTGCCTCTCCATCCCAGTTCAAAGACGTTCCAAAATCAGTACGAGAAATTAGTACATTCATAGATGCCGTTGACACATTTTCCAATGAAGTTTGTGAAATCCTGGCTTTAGATGAAGTGCTAGCCAAAATGGATATCTTGCTTCAGGACATCATCAAGGGACGACCGTAGACGTTCGAACGCGACAAGGTAGTTGGTCCAATCATGCTTGTTTCTCTGAACATTCGGCCAACGCTGGCAGCTTTAGCCCTCATGCTTTCGATTGGCGCCAGCTTTAGCTATGCCGCCGATCCCGAGCCCGATGCGATCATCAAGAACAGGACCATCGAGGCCCGCGTGCTGCTCGACGACCAGATCAAGGCCGATCCTGCGCTCGCCGCCGATTGCCTCGCGGAAGGCAAGAAATGGCTCGAGAAGAACGCGGCTGATGCCGCCGCCTCGCGCAAACAGGATCCGCAATTCTTCCAGAACGGCGGCTGGGATTTCGAGCGCAAATACACGATCCGCTCGGTGGTTGCCGACCGCTATGTCAGCCTGGTCCGCGCCGATTACATGGATACCCACGGCGCGCATCCGAATTCCGGCGTCGACACCATCCTGTGGGACAAGGCGCAAGCCAAGCGAATATCGATCCGTCCGTTCTTCACCGAGACTGCCGACAACGGCGCGACGATGAAGGCGATGCAGAAGGCCGTGATCGCCTCGCTGCGAATCGAGAAGAAGAAGCGCGATGCAGGCGAGACGGCCACCAACGAGTGGTTCAAGGGCGTCGAGCCGAGCCTGCTCAAGATCGGCGCCGTGACGCTCGCGCCTTCGACCGAGGCGGGCAAGAGCTCCGGTCTCACCTTCCACTATCCGCCTTATGCGGTCGGCCCTTACGCCGAGGGCGAATATGTCGCCTTCACTTCGTGGGAGACGCTGAAACCTTATTTGACGCAGGAAGGCGCGCGGATTTTCGGCGGCGCGCGACCGAAGGGCGACGAAGACGACGGGCAGTGATTCGACGCGGCATGGACGACGCGTTGCTCACAGCGCAACTGGTCCGGCCGACTTGCCGCGCTGGTGCAAAGCTGCCAAAACTGGCGCGATAGACAGGGCGTCCGACGTTACAGGCGCCGCTGGAAGGTGCTCATGTCTGCCATCACGCGCCGCGCCTTTGCGGCATCGTCTGTCGCTGCCGCCGCTCTTGGACTCCAGCCGGCATGCGCGGAGACCTATCCTGCGCGGCCCGTGACATTGATCGTGCCGTGGGGCGCGGGCGGCGGCACGGATGCGACTGCGCGTGTTCTCGCGGCGATGCTGGAAAAGGAACTCGGCCAGCCTTTCAACGTGGTCAATCGGGTCGGCGGCTCAGGCGTCGTCGGCCACACCGCGATCGCAACTGCCGCTCCCGACGGCTACACGATCGGCATGCTGACCGTCGAGCTCACCATGATGCACTGGCAGGGGCTCACCGACCTGACGCCGCGGAGCTTCACGCCGCTCGCCATGATGAACGAGGACGCGCCGGGCATCCAGGTTTCCTCTTCCTCGCCCTACAGGACGGCCAAGGAATTGGCCGTGGCCATCAAGGACGCGTCTCCCGGAAAGTTCATTGCGTCAGGGACGGGTCAAGGCGGCATCTGGCATCTCGCACTGATCGGCTGGATGCAGGCGATGGGACTGCCGGCCAACCAGGTCGCCTGGGTGCCGTCGAACGGTGCTGCACCCGCGATGCAGGATCTCGCGGCTGGCAACATCGATCTCGCCACCTGCTCGGTGCCCGAGGCCCGCGCAACGATCGAAGCCGGGAGAGCGCGCAGCCTCGCCATCATGGCGCCTGCCCGCAACCCCGTCTTTCCCGATGTGCCGACCTTGAAGGAAGCGATGGGGATCGACTATTCGACCGGCGGCTGGCGCGGCATCGGCGGACCGAAGGGCCTGCCTCCGGAGATCGCTGCCAAGCTCACGACGTCGGCGAAGAGGATTTTCGACTCCGCGGAGTTCAGGGCCTTCGTGACCAATCGCGGCTTCGGCATGGCGTGGCGCGATGCCGGCCAGTTTGCCGACTTCATGGACAAGGGCGATGTCCAGATGGGCGCCGCAATGAAAGCCGCCGGCCTCGCCAAGACTTGACGTATCGAGCAGGCGAAGCCGGCCCCGTTGATCCCGGCCCCGGCCCTCGCCTGTCCCGCCCGGCCGTTGTAAAGCAGGGCATGATTCAGAAGAAGGCTTCGCTCGACGTCAAAGCCCTCGCCCGGGACGTCCGCTCCGGCAGCCGCGCGGCGCTCGCCCGCGCCATCACGCTGGTGGAGAGCCGGCGCGGCGACCATCAGGCGGCCGCGCGCGAGCTGGTGCAGCAGCTGCTGCCGGACACCGGCAAGGCGGTTCGCGTCGGCATCACCGGCTCGCCGGGCGTCGGCAAATCCACCACCATCGACGCGCTCGGCACGTATCTGATCGAACAGGGGCACAAGGTCGCGGTGCTTGCGGTCGATCCGTCCTCGGCGCGCAGCGGCGGCTCGATCCTCGGCGACAAGACCCGGATGGCGCGGCTCTCGGCGTCCGAGCATGCCTATATCCGCCCCTCCCCGTCGTCAGGCACGCTTGGCGGTGTCGCCGCGAAGACGCGCGAGGCTATGCTGCTCTGCGAGGCGGGCGGCTTCGACGTCGTGCTGGTCGAGACCGTCGGCATCGGCCAGTCCGAGACTGCCGTTTGCGACATGACCGATTTCTTCCTCGCGTTGATGCTGCCGGGCGGCGGCGACGAATTGCAGGGCATCAAGAAGGGCCTGGTCGAGCTCGCCGACATGATCGCGATCAACAAGGCCGACGGCGACAACCTGAAGCGCGCCAACATCACGGCCGCGGACTATCGCGGCGCGCTACACATTCTGGCGCCGCGCTCCGAACATTGGCATCCGCCGGTCGTGACCTATTCGGCGTTGACCGGTAACGGCATTGCCGAGCTCTGGCAGAAAATCCTCGATCATCGCAAGGCGATGAGCGCGTCGGGCGATTTCGCCGCGCACCGGCGCGAGCAGCAGGTGAAATGGATGTGGTCGATGCTGGAGCAGCGCATGCTGTCTCGGCTGCGAACCGAGGCCTCCGTCCGCACCAGGGTGAAGAAGATCGAGGCCGAGGTGGCCGATGGTCGCGTCACGCCGGCGCTCGCCGCAGAGCACATCATGGAGCTCCTGCAATGAGCGGCAAGCTTTGCGTCCTCCTCACCGGCTTCGGCCCGTTCCCTGGCGCGCCCTATAATCCGACGCAGCCTCTGGTCGCGCGGCTGGCGCGGCTGCGCCGTCCCGCGTTCGACGGCGTCGAGCTTGCGACCCACATCTTTCCGGTGACCTACGCCGCGGTCGACCAGCAATTGCCAGAGGTCCTCGCGAAGGTCAGACCCGATGCGCTTCTGATGTTCGGCCTCGCCGCACGCACCTCATACCTGCGCATCGAGACTCGCGCGCGCAACGCCGTCACCATGCTATGGCCCGATGCCGCCAATACCCGTTCCCGCACAGGCGCGATCGCGGCGAACGCAGACGCGATGATGTTTGGTCCGCACACTGCAAGGCTCCTGCGGGCCGGGCGACTGACCGGAATCGACGCGCGGGCCTCGCGCGATGCCGGTGCCTATCTCTGCAACTATCTGAGCTGGCGCGCGATCGAGAGCGTGAACGCCGGCGGGCCGAAACTTGCAGCGTTCATCCACATCCCGCTGCTGGCGCGCAGTGGCGCGTCGCGGCGCAAGGGAGCGCCGCGCATCACGCTCGAGGAGCTGGTCGATGCCGGCGAAGCGATGCTGATGGAGATGGTGAAGTTGGGGCGCCGCGATAGAGCTGCGTAGGGTGGGCAAAGGCGCGCGAGCGCCGTGCCCACCATCTATCCTAATCCGCGGTGACAATGGTGGGCGCGCTTCGCTTTGCCCACCCTACGGCACCCCGGCCTCGGTAAACATTTAACCCTACCAGCAACAATCCTCCGGCGCCTGACCGCCCTGCCGCATTTCTGCGCTACCTAACGCTCGCGGATGCGTCCCGCGTCCGCCGGAGGACGCGTTATGAACCTCAATCGCCGTCGTCTCATTGGAGCCTCCACCGCCGGCATTGCCGGTGCGCTGGCCATGCCTGTCGATGCCGCGCAGGCAGCGCCGCTGACGTCGGTGCTGGGGCGCGACGCCACGCAGTATGGCGTGCGGCCCGGCAGCAGCGAGGACCAGACGCGCGCGCTCCAGCGCGCCATCGATGAGGCCGCGCGCGCGCAGGCGCCGCTGGCGCTGCCGCCCGGCATCTACCGCACCGGGCTGCTGCGGCTGCAAAACGGCTCGCAACTCGTCGGCGTGCGCGGTGCCACGAAATTTATCTTCACCGGTGGTCCTTCGATGCTCCTCAGCGAAGGCGCCGGCTCGATCGGCCTCGCCGGCATCACCTTCGACGGTGGCGGCATTGCGCTGCCGACGCGACGCGGCCTCATCCACTGTCTCGGCGGACGCGAAGTCCGCGTTCTCGATTGCGAGATCACGGGCTCCGGCGGCAGCGGCATTTGGCTCGAGCAGATCTCCGGCGACATCTCAGGCAATATCTTCACCAACATCGCCGTGACGGCCGTGGTCTCGTTCGATGCCAAGGGACTCATCGTCTCGCGCAACACGATTCTCGGCACCAGCGACAATGGCATCGAGATCCTGCGCACCGCCGTTGGTGACGACGGCACGCTGGTCGCCGACAACCGTATCGAGGACATCAAGGCCGGCCCCGGCGGCTCCGGACAATACGGCAACGCTATCAACGCCTTCCGCGCCGGCAACGTCATCGTGCGCGGCAATCGCATCAAAAATTGCGACTACTCGGCAGTGCGCGGCAATTCTGCCTCCAACATCCAGATATCAGGCAACAGCGTCAGTGACGTTCGCGAGGTCGCGCTCTATTCGGAGTTCTCGTTCGAAGCTGCGGTGATCGCCAACAACACGGTCGATGGCGCCGCCGTCGGCGTCTCCGTCTGCAATTTCAACGAAGGCGGCCGCATCGCGGTGGTCCAGGGCAACATCGTCCGCAACCTGATCCCGAAGCGCCCCATCGGCACCGCACCCGATGACGATGCCGGCATCGGCATCTATGTCGAGGCTGACACCTCCGTCACTGGCAACGTGATCGAGAACGCGCCGTCCTACGGCATAGTCGCGGGCTGGGGCAAATATCTGCGCGACGTCGCGATCTCCGGCAACGTGATCCGCAAGGCCCTCGCCGGCGTCGGCGTGTCCGTGGTGCCGGGCGCCGGCACCGCGCTCGTCAACAACAACATGATCTCCGAGACCCCGCTCGGCGCCGTTGTCGGCCTCGACCATGCGCGAACGGTGACGACCGATTTGTCGGCTGACGGTGCGCAACGGTTTGCGCAGGTGATGGTGGGCGGGAATGCAGTGAGGCGGTAGTCATGACGACGCCAAAGTGGTGACGTCGCGCCAGCTGCCGCCACACCGTCATTGCGAGCGCAGCGAAGCAATCCAGAGTCTTTCCGCGGAGACAGTCTGGATTGCTCACATGGGGAGTTGGTGTGTCAAGGTGGTTGGTCAGCTCTTTGTTCGATTGCAGGCCAGCTCTTCG
>NZ_JBANBK010000144.1:0-12519 GCF_053572325.1 Bradyrhizobium sp. UFLA05-112
AAAGGTGGACGTCTCTTGCTTCGGGTATCATCCCGATGTTGAATCATGACTCACTTCCTAGGGAAAGTGGGTACTAGACATCCCAAATCAAACCAGGGGGCGTCGACCGAAAAAAGGCACTCTCATGATTGTTGCTTTAGCCGTGACACCTGCTTCGATGACGGCGTGCAATACTCTGCGATCCGGTCAACTGGCCGCGTTAGCAATTGATCTAAGTGACAGCAACACGTCAGCCATCAATGGATAAACTCAAGCGCACCTGTAAAGAGTTCGACATGCAAGATCAGCAGCCGCCACCGAGTTGCCCTGACGATAGGCAAGCGTTCCACCCAGGAATCTTGGTTGGGAGAGCAGCAAGATAGAGGAACTTGCTGCGGGGACCAACTTCAACCATGCTAATAGGGATGGAGTGTGGGGCGGCGCGGGGCAAAGCGGGCATTCGGGCAAAGCTATTTGGATGGCTTCAGAGAATGATGTGAACGCTGCACACGGCTATGCAGGTAGCTCTGGGCGGTACTTCATTGTCGAGGCGCGAGAGCCACTCAAATTGGCGGTCATGGACGAGTGGTATGATCAAGTTGAACCTGACGAACTGGGCGCATGGGCTGCGATGGCGCAGAAGCATGGCTTGGACGGAGTGAAAACGGAATATGAGAGCTCCTACGAGGTCGTTCTGTTTGACACAAGTAAGGTTAGAAGTTTAGGTGAACGTCTTCTGGGCCTTCCCGCCGAGATAGGCGCTGTGGTCCTCCCCGAACAGGAGCACGATCCAGAAGAGACTTGGCCGGAGATGGAAGTCTCGACGTTCTCAACTACTGAGGATTCGAAATCGCGCTCAAGTATCAGTGGTCTGTGGTCAATGTGGGATTTCGGACGTGTCGCCGGTGGGAGCTGGGACCATGGCCGCCAACCCGCCCCCGACGCGCTGATCGGCGCATTGAACAGAATCGGCGTCCTGCCGAGGCTATTCCAGCCGACAAATTTGTACATCCGCGGTTGGCCTTAGACGGCGCGATTGGACACCGGACGACGGGAAGCAACCCCGAACAATGCGCAAGGCCACATCATTAGCCTGGTTCCTCGGCTTGAACGCGGCTGAAGATCAGACCTCTTTAGAATTGCGTTGGAGCGAGCCCGGGTTGGTCGGCAGTTACGACCGCAGTTGCCGCAACGTGCAGGATATCGAAGGAGTCTTCGGGCCCGTGTCATGCATTTCCCACCGAGGCAGTTCGGTGTTGGGCTCGCGACATTTGCAGCCTCGAGCATGATGTCGGCTCGGTATGCGTCGCCTTCTGTTCGAAATGAGGTTTGCACGAGGTCTTTGGTGGCACGGCAATTGCTGGAACGTGGACATCGGTCCCTGCCAACCTTTGGTTCCGATGTTCATGCGATTTGGCGATCATTGCCGCAACAGAGAGCCAGCCGCGACAATGCATCCGCAAAGTCAGGCGCAATGCGGCAGGCCCGACTCGATCTGGCGCGGTCTAACAGTTAATCCACCGGATCCGTCATCTGGTGGGACGTTCGGAGGGGAGCTGGATGAGCATCAAAATAGGAGTTCTCAGGACGGAGCTAATGCGGACCGATCATACTCAGATACTCCGGCAGAAAAAACCCGGTGTTTACCTCGCGGGGATTTTGGACGCCGATGCAGGTCGCGCGCAGGAGGTTGCCATAGAGCAATCGCCTTCTCGGCGCTCGGAATCGCTGGTGGACGAAGTGGTCTATCGGTCGGGCGGCCGTCACGAATTCGTGGGTCCACGCGATCAACATCAGCGGTGGGCTTTTGGAATCGAAGATGGTTTCTGCGCAGTTGAGGGTAGGCGCAGCGGTGAAGCCCTCGCGACCCGATGTAAACCGAAGAGAACGAGATCGGCTGAGGTTTTCATACACGCCAGCTGCGGCATCATGGTTCATGTCGAATTGATCGGTCGGCAAGGCACGGTAGTCGCTGGCTGCCGCATCGCTTCGGCTCTTCAACAGAGACAGCCTCGGCGATCTTTTGTATTCAGACAAATGGGTGCTGCGGAGATTTGGGGACATTTACCGCAGGCAGATGGCTGAATGGATCAACGCAGCAAAAGCCGGCACTTCCGGTCGGGCGAACGTATGGGACACCTTTGTCGCCTCGGCCGTCGCAGAGAAACTCGCCGAGCCTCGCGCCGGAAATGGCGTGGTATCTCCTAAATGGACCACGTCGCCGTATGACTGACAGATAGAGGGTGAAGACGCCGAACGGAATTCCATCGGTCTCGCACGCAATTCGATGCGAGCCATGTGAAAGGAAACGATGATCAACTATGCAGTTGTCGGCGCGGGCGCGATCTCGCAACAAGCCTTTCTACCAGGTGTTGGACAGTCCGCGAACTCAAGGGTTACCGCGATCGTGACCGGCGATCGGGATAAGGCCGCCAAGTTGGCGGATTTCTATGATATTGGCCAGATCGTCGACTATGGCGGATACGATGCCCTTTTGAAGAGCACTGACGTCGACGCTGTGTACATCGCTCTACCCAACCACTTGCATGCGGACTACGCAATTCGCGCCGCTCGCGCCGGCAAGCACGTCCTGGTGGAGAAGCCGCTAGCTACCAGCGAAGAAGATGCTCTCGCCATGATCGCCGCTGCGCGCGAAGCTGGTGCGTTTCTGATGACCGCGTACAGGCTTCACAATGAACCTGGAACCGTCGCGATCCTCCAACATATTCGCAACGGCGCGATCGGCCGGCCACTTTTCTTTCAATCGGTTTTCAGTTTCCAGACGGCGGCAGGGAACCACAGACTAAAGGCCGCGAGTTGGGGTGGACCACTGCAAGACGTGGGTGTTTATTGCGTCAATGCCGCCCGTCACATCTTTGCAGAAGAGCCGATAGAGGCCATGGCGATGTCGCACAGACCGACTGATGATCCGCGTTTTCGCGAGGTGGAAGCGTCCGTCGCAGCCACGCTGCGTTTTCCCTCCGGCGGTTTCGCGCAATTCGTCGCCAGTTTCGGGGCGGCCGTCGTCGACAATTATCGGGTCGTCGGAACAACGGGCGATCTCGAACTCGACCCAGGCTTTAGGTTCGAGACGGCAACAAGATTGCGCCTGCGCCGTGGCGGCGAGGTCGGCGAAACTCACTTCCCGCAAATCGACCATTTTGGTGCGCAGGTGGAGTACTTTTCAGCTTGCATCGAGGCTGGTACGCCGCCCGAGGCTGATGGCGACGAGGGATTGGCAGACTTGCGCGCACTAATCGCAATCGAAAAGGCCGCCCTGACCGGACAGCCGCAAACCATCTCATCCCCTCCGCGTGCCCGGCATCCAACGCCAGGCATGGTGCGATTTACCCCTTCGACCGATCGACGACTGGCTCTCTGAGGAGACTTCTGCCTGCTCCGCTATGCGGGCGGGACGAGTTCGACCAGCTTGTGAAGCAGCCTCGCGCAACCGACGATCTTCCGGCTGAAGAGGTCCATGATCACGACCAGGGTACACCCAACCTCCTCGCAGTCGGAATGTACGTGATATCGACGAGTTAGATTCGGTTCACCGCGGCGGCCGGCAGAATTGCGATGGTGAGGTTCTGCGATCAGCAGGCCATGATGAGCGCAGCGGTGCCATAAGAGCGCGGATGCCGTGCCGATGAATCAGGTGTTCGATCCGGGCCACGGCCGTCGCCACGTCCCCGCACTCGCAGCGCAGCATGGAGCTGGCGCTGCTATAGCGTTTGCCACTGTCTTAATTGACCCGTCGGAGAGCCCAAGAGCGCGGCATTTGTCGTTCTGCTGTATTCACCCCCGCTCGCGCGAGGTGCACGTTACTCATACATTGAAACGCGTGAACTATTTATTGCGCCCAGCGTAGTGGTGAGAGACCGAGGTCCCTTATCCGGCCTGCGGACGTTTTTACTGCACGAAGTGTGTCGGGGCGCTGCAATGATATTTTCGTGGCTCGTTGTAGGCCGGTACTCACAAGCACTTAATCTCAATCTGTCGCGGGATACCGCCAGCGTGGACTGTTTGCTGTGGACACCAAGCCAGCCACTGAACGCGCGAAGAGAGCAAGTGTAAACGTTGTTTGAAACGCTGCCAGTCAGTCGTTGCTACAATGCGCAGGCAAGATATTTCCCTTCAGAAGGCGACTGAGGCTCCGATCCCAGTTTGATCGAAGACGCGCGACAGACCACGATTGCTGTCTCGAACACGACAGGCCGTTGTGCGTTCGTCAGAAACGGGACACAGACAAGTGGCCGTGCCCGCGAAACGACTTCGTTTCCCGCGATTATCGCGGCAAACGTTGGAAGAAAATTGTTGCACGCAATCGCACGATGCTCTCTCCGGGCGGACGGCTGCCATGCGCGTCAATTGACCGCGCCTTGGCGACAGATCAATTCGTAACTCTGTCACGCCGGAGAACTAAGGTTGCGGTGGGACATTTAGCGGGGCGCTCTCATGCCCATTCTTATAAAGCCCCGAACGCTCGGTCTGCTGACCAAATGCGAGCGCCGCGCTCGCGGGGCAAGCCTCATCATTTCCGTCTACGCAATGTTCGACCTAGCCAACCCAAGCGCTGACCGTCTGGAAGGCGAGCAGGAGCTTTGGGTAATGGGCTCGAAAGAGCTGCCGCCCGGCAGCCCGCTTGACATCGGGATGCCCAAACCACAAGCGGAAGTACTCATCGGTGGACATGCGGCGGCGCCCAAGGGACGGCCGACCCAGCGCATGATGTTAGGATGGTCGCTCGGACCGATGCAGAAACGCCTTTTAGTGACTGGCGATCGTTATTGGCAGATGACGACCTCCGGCTGGCGACCAACAGCTGCCAAACCTTTCCAGCAGATGCCGCTAACGCGGCAGCGCGCCTTCGGCGGGGTCGGACATCCCTCGAACCCGACCGGCATCGGCCACGACGCTTTTGGCCGCAGCATGGCTGGCGAGCTGGTGGCGCTACCCAATGTGGAGGATCCCGAGCACGCGGTCCAGTTCATCGAAACAGCGGCGGAGCCCGCGGCGTTCGGACCAATGATGTGTATAAGAGACAGGCCATACGGGCTGCAAAACTTCTCGTCTGAACAGCCGTTGATCCAAGGCCATCTACCGGCGTTTCGCGTGCGCTGCTTCATCGGCTGGAGCGATCCGGCGCGCGCCGTCAGCGAACTTCAGACGCGCATCGACACGCTGTGGCTGTTCGCCGGAGCCCGCCGTGGCATCATGATCTACCGCGCCGCGATTGCCGTGCAGGAGAATGACGGCAGCGACGTTGCCGACATTATGCTCGCCTACGAGCGGAAGAGCGACCCTGCGCGGTCGACAGACCATTATCTGAATGTCAGACGGCTGCGTCTCGATCCGAGAACCGCCGCGCGCTACGCCTTTGCGGAACATCAACTCAAGCCCGAGCTTTCGTCTGCCGAACGGGAGCGTCGCGCAGCGCAGCGAGAAGAATTGGCCGAACAGCGTGCAGCGCAGCAGCAGGCCTCCAGGCGCTGGGCGCTCGATCAGGAACTCGCCCGTGTCGACCTTCCTCCTGTGCTGCGTCCTACAATCGAGACACCGTCCATTGAACCATCAAGTATTCCCGAATTGTTGCCCGAGGAACTCGAAAGCGGCGAAATCGACTTGGCCGAGATCCTCGACGCGGTGGAGACTGTCTACGACAAGGCCAGCTCCGACATCGACAAGCTCGCGGCTCAATGCGAGCCCGTGCGTGGAGCTTATGAAAGGCTTTCGAGCGGCAATGCCGCATCGACCGATATCGACGCACTGCTTGCCGCGATCGGCAGCATGGACGCTGCACACGCGATGGACACAAGCTTTGAGCAAATCCCGTCATTGGCTGCATTGCCGGCGGAGATCGATCTGCCCCTCCTGCACGAGCTCGACATTACGCTCGCGGGGGCGACGGATTGGCGTGGTGAGATTGTTGGCGCCGTAGCACCGTCGGTCGACGAGCACAAACAACTCGAACTTGCGCATGCTCGCTTCTTTGGCCTGCCAGCTGGAAGACCGCTTGAGTCGATGCGAACCGCGTTGTCGGACGATGCTTTTTCACCACCCGACATCCCCTCCCTTGCGCTGCCAGAGGAAGCCCACGTCAGATCCGAGCCGCCACCGCGACCCACCATTGATGAGATCGCGGCGCAGATCGAGAACCGTGGCCTACCCGCTGAAACCGTGCAGCCTCTATTTACGGCCTTCGCCGATGCCGAGGCGGCGCTCAGCAATGCGCTCCCAGCGTTAGCCAGCGATGGTCGCGCACCGTTCGAGGCCTTGATCGGGACCGATCAGCCGCCGCTCGCCGATACGCCCGACGCGGCGCTGGACATGGCTATCGTGGAAACAAAGGAAGCGGTGAGAGACCTTCGGACTGAGATCGACAAAGGCGAAGGTCAGCTGACAACCGCCATGGCAGCAGTCAGGCTGGCCTCACCCAAGCCGCTCGAACCTCAATCGGTGTTGGCTCCAGCTGTGGCGCGCGCGCTGGGCGACGTCGTTGAGGAAGAATTCAGTCGCGGCCGTTCGCTAGCCGGCCGCGATCTTGCCGGCGCCGACCTCTCTGGCAGGCAATTCGTAAAAGCGGATTTTTCTGGCGCCTTTCTCGAACGCACCAAGCTGAACGGAACCAACCTCGCCGGCGCCACACTGATGAAGGCCACACTTGCCGGCGCGGTACTCGTCAACGCCGATTTAAGCTGCACCGACCTTACCGACGCCAATCTTGGAGAAGCTGACTGCCGCGGGACGCGTTTCGCAAGTGGCCGGCTTGTTCGTACCAACGTTCTCGGTGCACGAATGGTGGGCGCGTCCTTCGACCAGGCGCATCTCACCAATCTTCAGCTGTTGCAGGTGCCAATGATCGGAGCAACCTTCCGCTCTGCGCAGCTGCAGCAATGCGGTTTCATTCAAGCTGCCCTGGACAATAGCGTATGGCAGGGTGCCGTCCTCCAGCGAACACAATTCGTGGACTTGTCGCTGTCTGGTGCGGCTTTTTCCAACGCTCGGCTCGAGCAAACCTGCTTCCTCAAAGTGGCAGCGCGGCAACTCGATTTCAGTGCCTCGGAGCTCGACCAAGTCAGCTTCATCGGCGAAATCGATCTGCGCGACGCCCGCTTCGACCGTAGCAGCGCGGACACGCTTTCTTTTCAGGACGCCGACATCGCAGGCGCCGACTTCAGCATGGCGCGGCTTAACGGTGTCTATTTCGGCAAGTCAGCTCTGTTGCGCGCGACCTTCCGAATGACGTCGCTGAAAGGCGCGGTCTTCACCGGCAACGATCTGCGCGGCTGCGATTTCTATGCCGCCAACCTGCTCGAGGCGCATCTCAATGAGGCTGATCTGGCCGGCGCCAGTTTGCGCCATGCAAATCTCTACGGTGCCGACTTGATGGATTCGACATTGGTCGCAGCGGATCTGAGCAATGCCAATATCGATCGCACCGTCCTTATAGTCCCTCGCCATGTCAATTGATCTACTGCTGCAATCAATCGCCCACCGCGTCCCGGTACGCCAAGTCAATCTCGATGGCGAGACGCTGTCTGGACTGCTCCTGAACGAGGGCATCGTGCTGAGCTCCTCCTTTTGCAACAGCGACTTCATCACCGCCTCCCTGACTGGCATGACGTTTCAGGACTGCGACTTTAGCGGCGCCTTGTTCACCGACGCTTGCTTCGACAAATGCACGTTTGTCAGTTGTTGCGCGGGCCATTCCAACTGGCGACGGGCGACTTTGGTCCAGTCGACGTTGATGTCTTCGGATCTCAGCTGCAGCGACTTCAGCGAGACGCGCTTCACCCAAACGACAGCCATACGCTGCGTCCTGGCCTGCGCTGTCCTGCGTGACGCTACCCTGTCACAAAGCGCCATCATGGACTGCGACCTGGCCAATATCGTGCTCGACGGCGCGACCCTCACGAACGCAGCCATTACCCAGGCCGATCTGCGGAGTGCGAGTCTCACTGGCATGCGATGCGACACCATCCTGTTCGCAGAATCCGATCTATCCAGGCGAGACCTGAGAAGCCTGACGCTGAGCCGCGCGAACTTGAGTGGTGCCAAGCTGAACGACGCCAATTTGTCCGGTGTAGACCTCTCCGGCTCGATACTGCCACGCGCCAGCCTCGTCGGTACAGATCTCTCGCGCGCCAACGCCTCGAATACTCTGTTTGACAAGGCCGACTTGCGAGCGGCCAACTTGCGAAGCGCCAATTTGAAGCAATGCATCTTTCTGGAAGCGCGCCTTGACGGCTGCGATCTCACGAAGACAACACTGGAGATGGCCGTATTCACGCGTGCGTCCGCCAAGGCCGCCTCATTCCGCGGTGCCGACATGCCCTATGCGCTAATGCACCATGCCAAGGTCGACGGCAGCGACTTTTCCGGCACACGGTTTCTACGCACCGAATTTCATTGCGCATCGACTGAAGGAAGCCTGTTCGTGGGCACGCGTGGAAGCGCCCTGCCAACGGTACCTGAACGCGCCGTCGCCGAACTCTACGACGCCAGCTCCGTGATCCCCTTCAATAGAGAGTTCTGAACCATGTCCTTCGTCAATGCCAACGGCCCGATGTCAGCGCAGGATCTCGGCTTTCCCGACGTATGCAACACACCGGTAGGTCCCGCCGTCGCGCCGAGCCCCTATCCAAATATTAATCTGAACACGTTGGGCATGCCCACCCAATCTCGTTGCCTGCTCATGTGTATGCCGGCGCATAATATGACGACGGTGCGAGCGTCATCCACGGGCGACAACGCGGGTGTGGCCCTCGGCGTCATGTCCGGCACCGTCATGGGTCCAGGCCGCGCCATGAAGGGATCGAGCAACTTGTTTATTGGTGGCCCGCCGGCAACCAAGATGGCGATGCCAACCAAGCAGAATGGCTCCAACCCAAACACATTCGGACTGTCGATATCCCCGTCCCAAACACGATTTATGGCGCTGCGCTAAAACGCCGACAACCGAATAATTGAGGAGCCACCATGCCGGATGCCTACGCCCGATTTTTCGTCCCCGAAACGCCAAACTCTCCCCTAACGAGTTCGAGCTATCTGCGCCTCGGCGCTTATTCGGTCGGCGAGGAGGAGATTGTCACCGACCTGGCCACAACTAGCGACAGAAGTTCAACCACACACGAAACCGACCACGCTGGTATACTTGCCTTCACCAAGAAGGACTTCCAGGTAACCGCTGATGGCGCTGCACTTATGAAAATTGGTCGCGGCCACACGACCGAGGTCAGGAACGGCGATGCCAAATATACGGTCTCAAACGGCAACTATGACATCTCGGCGCAGAACGACGTATCGATCAGCGCAGGTGGCGACGGCAGCACAGGCGACATCAGCACGACCGCGTTGAACTACAAGCAGACCGCCAAGGGCGACTCCTCGGAGATCACTCATGGCAACTCGAAACGGATCACGCGCGGCTCGGCTATGGAAATCTATGAGGGCGCCAAAGTCACCTGCGTGGCGGGCGCGTGCACTACCGCGGCTATCGGCCTCAGTGTAGCAGCGTTCCTCGGCGCCGCGATCTCCATCCGGCATGGCTACAACCTTTCAATTAGCCGTGGCGGCAACTGCTCGATCAGATTCCGCTTTGCAAATACGCTTACGGTTGGCAACGAATTCAACAAGGTTACGGGAAACGTGACCAGAATCATCGGTGGATACAACGTGCAGGTCACCAATTCTGACATCCGTTACGTCAAGGAGACCTATCTCAAGGTGGTGGACGATGCTGACGTGAAAAAGGTCAAGCTCGACGGCTCGTGGTGCGAAACGCGCGTGCAGGTCGCAGACGAACAAGTGCAACGTAGCGAATTGAGCTCAGATGAGCACCAGGTTGTCAACAGAGTGTGCGATGTCGAGAGCGCGACCGGCCGGTATAAGACTCAAAACTGGCGTACGATGCTGTACCTGTAGCCAGCAGGAGTTCGAAAATGACAGTGGCTTTCCGCTCCGCAAACGCTGACCTCTTGGCGACAACCGAGCGCCTGCTTGAGCCCGGCCATCACACTGCCCGCGTCGTGGCAGTCGATGAAAATGGCGTAGCCTCGGAGGTGGAGGTCGCCGGCACCCGTCATCCGGCGACGGTGGCTTTCGGCTGCCTGGTTCGGCCGATTACTCAGGACCTTGTGCTGGTCTTCAGCGATGCGGGGCGAGTCTTCGTTCTGGCCGTGCTCGAGCGGAGGACGTCAAGTTGCGGAACCATTGCTTTGCCTTCTGGAGGCAATATATCGATTGAGGGCAACACCATCGCTATCGCCGGGCGTCAGCGAATGTCCCTGCGCGCCGACACTATTGATCTGCAGACTGAACTGTTTGCCGTACTTGCGGACAAGGCCACCTGGGTTGGCAGGCTCTTTAGTTTGATTGCGGATCGTTTCCGCAGCGTGACACACATCCAGGAAACGAGCGCCCATACGCTTACGGTAAAGGCGGTCGAACGGATCGCCATCATCGACCGTATCGACTCGCTGCAGACCGAAACCCAGGCGATTAAGGTGGCCGGCATTGCCTCCGAGACGGCGCATAGCAAGGTTATTGCCGTGACCGAGGATCTCCGCCTCGACGGCAAACGGGTGACGGTCGCATAGCGGGCATGCTGACCACTAGCTTTCCCGCTCCGACTTGGCAAGACCGCCTTAGAAGTGCGCAGGAGTTCATTGCCGCCAACCGTCTCGATGATGCGGAGGCGCTGCTGAACGATGTTAGTATCATAACGAACGATCCGGATGTGCTGAATGCAAAGGCAACACTTGCGCTCGCGCGTCGCCGGATCGAGCTTGCGTTCGAGATGCTGGCGGAAGCGGCAACTCTCTATCCTGAGCACGCTGGGCTCGTTACTAATCTCGGCACCGCTCATGAATTGCTCGGCCGCTTCGACGAGGCAGTGATCTGTCTGGAACGCGCGGCGGCGCTCGTCCCGCACAATGAAGAGATCAAACTCGCCCTCGCTCATGCTCTGCTGTGCCGAGGCGACATTGCGCAAGCGCGCGCGATCACGGAGGCGGCTCTAAAACGCGAGCCTGCCAATGCGCGGGCCTTCCTCCAACTTGGAGCCATCGATCTCGCCTTGCGTGACTGCGCGTCGGCTGAGACTGCCTTTCTTCGTGCCCTAGAACTTGCCCCGGACGATCCCGATACGCTGCGCAACTTGTCGGTACTCATGCTTGAACGGAGCCGCTTCGACGAAGCGATGAATTTTGCGGAACGCGCGCATTTACGGGCCCCGCTCGATACGGCCGGGCTTCTGCATCTGGCCTATTGCCGGGCCGCGGCCGGACTCTGGCCGCAAGCAGAGGTCGCTTGCCGGAAGTTGCTTGCCTATGCGCCGACGCATCTTGGCGCACGCGAAATCCTGGCCCGTGCCACGATCGCCAACGGTGAGGTGGATCGGGGCATTGCAGAGCTCACGCAGTTCGTACGCACCCGCAAATCCGATCTTTCCGCCGCCATTGTTCTGGCGCGCACCCTGCAGCTTGTCGGCCGGTTTGGCGACGCCCTCACGCTTGCCAGCCACGTCGCGCGCACGCGCCCCGACGATGAAACGGCAATGTGCCTCAAGACGACCCTTGAACTGACGCTCGGTCGCTTCCCGACGCCCAAGCCGATCACCTTGGCTCTTGTGACGCCGGTCTTTGTGCCGCCGACAACTTGCGTACTCGAATTCGTGGCGCTCGTTCGCCTGTTGCGTCGGCTGGCGAGCCAGCAAGTTGTACGGGTCGTCGCGGAGCCACATTACCAAGCAGTTCTTACCAGCCTGGCTGAGCAGGTCATTTCAGAGGAGCCAAAGTCTGGGCTCTCCACCACCCCGCTTCAATCCTTATTGCGTATACTTCCGATCAACGCTCGCAACATTGCCGATGACATCCCTTATCTGCGACCGGATTCACAGCTTTTTGCCAAATGGCGCAACGCTCTGGCCGAATTTGCACGGCCCTTGGTCGGCATCGTCTGGGACGGTGGTGTTCTCGGTCTATCCATGGAACAGATCGCCGCTACGCTCCCCGCCTCCATAACGCCGGTCAGTTTGATGACCGACGCGCAACGGCACGACATGAAGCGATGGTGTCGCCCCATCGATGCTGGTGCGCACGTCGACAGCCCAGCCGAATTGATCGCTGCGATCGCTAATCTCGACGCGGTGGTCGGCCCCGACAGCTTCGCGGTCCATATTGCGGGGGCGCTCGGGATTCCCGGCGTCGTCTTCGTGCCAAACGGCTATCCTTGGTACTGGGCCCAGGACAACGGAAAGCCGCTCTGGTACCCATCGTTCGAAGTCGTTATGCAGGAAGGGCTCGGGAATTGGTCGGGAGCGATCGACGAAGGTCGGCGCCGGCTCGCGGCGCTACTGCACGCGGCCGCCATCGATTGAACGGCTTGCGCGGATGCCCGAGAATCTAACGTCTGGGGTTTGAGCCCACACGATCGCCTGCTTTCGAACTGCCCCAACCTCGCACCTAATCTTACTGAGTCAGAAATCCACGGACCAAGCTGGGTGAGAATCGCATATTGAAGGAGATTCAACGCGAGATC
>NZ_JBANBK010000145.1:0-12428 GCF_053572325.1 Bradyrhizobium sp. UFLA05-112
GGTGGTGAGTGGCGCGTCGCGCGGCGCATCGTGGCGTTCGACTGGGTTGAGGAGCAGGCGGTGCCAACCGAGAGCGAGGAGGTGCGTTTTGGCCCGCGCATGCCGATCGGAGCGCCGCACCCGAACGATCCTATCCATGAAATTCTGGCCGAGGCCCGCCGCACGTAAGATGTATGCCATCGCGGCGAGGGAAAAACGATAATGCAAAAGCCAAGGCGCGTCGTCGTGATCACCGGAGCGGCCGGCGGCGTCGGCTGTGCGCTACTCGAAGCGTTCCATCGGGACGGCGATATCATCGTGGCCGTCGACCTGCCAGGCACCGACGTCGTCAACGTCACGGCTTCACTCGGCGGCGAGCACGTGGCGTTCCACTGCGATGTGGCTTCCGAAGACGAAGTCGTGGGCCTCGTCGCCGCGATCGAGCAGCGATTTGGGCGGATCGACGTCCTCGTCAACAACGCCGCACTCGGACCAACCATGGCAGCGACTGTCGACACGGACGTCGCCTCTTTTCGCAAGGCGTTGAGCGTCAACCTGTGCGGCCCCTTCGTGCTCGCGCGCGAGGTGGCGAGACGCATGATGGGGCTCGGCGGTGTCATCGTGAACATCGCGTCGCTGGCGGGCGTGCTCGGCAATCCGAAGCGCAACGCCTATGCGGCGTCCAAGGCTGGATTGATCTCGGCGACGCGGTCGCTTGCCTGCGAATGGGCGAAGCATGGCATTGGCGTCGTGGCGATTGCGCCGGGCTATGTCCGCACTCCGATGGTCGCGGAGCTCGAGCGCTCAGGCAAGGCGAATCTCGATCTGGTTCGGCGGCGCATTCCGCTCGGGCGCATGGGACGGCCGGACGAGATCGCGGCCGTGGCGCGCTTCCTCGCCTCGCCGGAGGCAGGCTACGTGACAGGGGCGGTTCTCGCCGTCGATGGCGGCTGGCAATCCTTCAATCAGCCGGGCGATGCGCATCCACCCGTCATCGGGACGCCGGACGCCGAACTGGCGACGGCCGAGCGGTCGTCGCGGGAGCGCATCGTGGTGGTGACCGGCGGCGCCAACGGGATCGGCGAAGCGATCGCTCGGCGATTTGCCTCCGGCGGCGACACCGTGGTCATCGCGGACAAGGATGGCGATCGCGCCGCCAACCTGGTGCGTGCGCTCGGCACGAAGCACATGGCATTCACACTCGATGTCTCGTCGGAGCAGGACGTGCTGGCGCTGTTTGCCGCGATCAGGCAGCGCTTTGCTCGCATCGACGTGCTGGTCAACGATGCGGCGGTGGCCGACAGTTTTGTGCCGGCGCTCGACCAGTCTGCGGCTGATCTCGATAAGGTGTTGGAGGTGAATGTCATCGGCGCATTTCTCTGCGCCCGCGAAGCGATCAAGCAGATGAGTGGCGGCGGCTTCATTCTCAATCTCGGCTCGATCAACACGTTCATGCCGTTCGCGCCGCGCCACGCCTACGGCGCCTCGAAGGCGGCCATCGACATTCTGACGCGATGTATGGCGGCTGAACTTGGTCCTGCCGGGCTGCGCACCGCCACCATTGCTCCGGGCTATATCAACACGCCGGGCGTGGCCGCATTGCGGGCGTCGGGTCGCATCGACAGCGCGCGGATCCGGCGGCGTGTTCCGCTCGGCCGCTTCGGCGAGCCGGCGGAGGTCGCGAACGCAGCTTATTTCCTGGCGTCAGCGGAGGCGTCCTACATCAACGGGTCGATCCTCTATCTCGACGGCGGCTGGACTGCGTTCGGCGACGTCGGCGATGCGAGCACCACGAGCGATTGATGACAAGCGAGTGGGCGGTGATTGCTGATACATCTCGGCAGGGCGTGACGTTCGACGCCCCGTACAGGTCTCGTGACGCGCTCATTCTCTTTCATAGATGTGAAACTGAAGCCACATGCCATCAAAGCGGTAGTGGTGCTGTAGAACTCATGAGATGGTTTTCAAGGCAAGGCCGCAGTCCAGCACAGGCGATTTCGCATGCGGCACATCGCCAATCGCCGCTCCAACCTAAACGATGCAAGCGAGGAAATGCCCGAGATGAGCAACTCTGAGATGGGGGCACAACGCCTGGACATCGTCGTCGTGGGGGCTGGTTTCGGCGGCTTGTACGCCGTGTACAAATTTCGGGAAATGGGCCTCAAGCTCGCGGCGTTCGAAGCGGGTGGCAATGTCGGGGGCGTGTGGTATTGGAATCGCTATCCGGGCGCGCGGGTCGACCTTCCGAGCGTTGACTACAGCTATTCGTTCTCTCCCGAGATCGAGCAGGAATGGACGTGGTCAGAGGAATTCGCGTCCCAGCCGGAACTTCTCGCCTATTTCAATTTCGTGGCCGACCGGCTCGACCTGCGCAAGCACTATCAATTCAACACTCGCGTCACCAGTGCGATCTGGGACGAGACGCGCAAGCTCTGGAGGGTCACGACGGATCGCGGCGGGACGGTCGAGGCAACCTACTGCGTGATGGCCACCGGACCGCTATCCGTCCCCATGGATCCCCAGATTCCGGGGGTTACGAGCTACAAGGGCGAGCTGTTGCGCGCGGGCAAGTGGCCGCATCATCCGGTGAGCTTTGCCGGCAAGCGCGTCGGCGTGATCGGCACGGGATCGAGCGGCATCCAGATCGTACAGGAAGTTGGTCGGAAGGCCGACGAGCTCTTCGTCTTCCAGCGCACGCCAAGTTTCACCATGCCGATGCGCAACCAGAAGCTGGAGGCGGACTACGTCGCCGAGGTCAAGCGCAATTACGCCGGCCTTCGCGAGGCTGCCCGCAGCAGCCCGAATGGCGGGGTGCGCCCTTGGACCACCCGCGCCTTCTTCAGCGTGACGCCGGTACGACGTCGCGAGCTCATGGAAGACGCCTGGAAGGCCGGCGGCCTTGCAATGCTCGGGACTTTCACAGATCTACTGAGTAACGAAGAGGCCAATGAGCATGTCGCCGAATTCGTGCGAGGCAAGGTCAGCGAGGTCGTCAAGGACCCCGTCACGGCGGAAAAGCTCAAGCCGCGCGGCTATCCCATCTTCGCCCGCCGCCCATGCCTCGACACCGAATACTATGAGACCTTCAATCTGCCCAATGTCCACTTGATGGACTGCGTTGCCGATCCCATTCTCGCGATCACTGAGAAGGGCGTGCGAACCGAGACGGGCGAAACCGAGCTCGACATGCTGATTCTCGCGACCGGCTATGATGGGCTGACCGGCGCGCTAACGGCGTTCGATGTCGTCGGCCGCGGTGGCGGCAAGGTCAACGATAAATGGAAACACGGTGCGAGGTCCTATCTCGGCCTTATGATGGAAGGTTTCCCGAACCTGTTCATGACCACGGGGCCGAACGGTCCGGCAGCGTTGGCCAACATCGTCAGGATCAGCGAGAACGACGTTGACTGGATTGCGAACCTGATCACGCACATGGCCGATCACGGCCTCGCCACCGTCGAGCCGACCAAAGCGGCGGAAGATGGATGGATGGAGCTCGTGGTCAGGATCGCGCAGCGCTCTTTGCTGAACAAGGCGAAGACCTGGTATCTCGGCGCCAACGTCAAGGACAAGCCGCTAGGGCTCACGCTCTTCACCGGCGGATTTCCAAAGTATCGGGAGTATTGCGTCGCCGTCGCGCAGGCGGGGTATCGTGACTTCGTCTTTGAGCGCGGACGAACCCCGGTCGCGGCTTAACCGTTACTCCAGGATCTGGCGGCCTTTCGTTGCCTGGAGCTCGATCAATTGGCCATGATGGGCTGGAGCGAGTGCTCGAGCCTTCTCAGGGCACGTCCTTCCACGCTCCGGCGCGACTTGAGGCGTGAATGGTCTCGACGAGCGTTTGAATACGCAGGCCAGCGCGGAAGCTGAATGGCTCCGATCGACGTCCTGCGATAGCGTCCAGATAGCACGCGACCTCGACCGCCTTCAGGTCGTTGAAACCAAGTTGGTGGCCTGGCGCGATGCAGAACAGGCCGTATGGCCGATGATCCGGGCCTGCCTCGATCCGGCGGAATCCCTGACGGCCACGGTCGTCGTCGGTCGAAAAGAAATGCAACTCGTTGAAGCGTTCCTGGCTGAAGGCGAGGGCGCCTCTGCTGCCATAGACCTCGAAGTCGTGTTGCATCTTCCGCCCTGTCGCAATCCAGTTTGCCTCGATCGAGCCGGAGGCGCCGCTCGCGAAACGGAGGAAAGCTCGGCCGACATCATCGACTTCGACGCGCCTCCGGCCGCCTTTGCCATCTGGACGTTCCTTGATCATCGTGATGCAATCGCCCATGACGCGAGTGATCGGTCCCGCAGCCGGCCCCAACAGGAATTCGGCCGTGGCCAACGCGTGGCTGCCAATGTCGGCCAGCGCGCCGCCTCCCACCGCTTCGTGCCGGAAGGTGAACGGCCCAGCATTGTCCGCCATGTAGTCCTCGGCGTGGACTCCGCGGTAGCCGCGTATCTCGCCGAGCTCTCCCGCCGCGATCATGTCGCGTGCGAGGCCAAGCATGGGGTTGCAAAGATAGTTGAAACCGACTTGCGTCTTTACGCCGGCCGCTTCGGCGGCGTCGGCCATTTCGCGGGAGTCTGTCGCAAGCGGCGCCAGCGGCTTTTCGCAATACACATGTTTGCCCCGAGCAATCGCAGCCAGGGCCATTTCCTTGTGAAGTGCGTTGGGCGTGGTGATGTTCGCGACGTCGATAGCTGGGTCCGCCACGAGCGCGCGCCAGTCCGAGGTCGCGCGTGCGAAGCCCAGAGCCGAGGCCGCTTTCACGGCCGCCTCGTCGCTAATGTCCGCGATCGTATGTAGTTCCAGCTCGAAGGGTAGGTCGAAGACACGCGCGGCGATGGAGTAACCGAAAGCGTGGGTCTTACCCATGAATCCGCTACCGATGAGGCCGATGCGAAGCTTCGGTTTGGTCATGTCGGAAATCCCTGTTCACGATAGGTCGGAGTTAAGGCGACCTACGAAAAATCGAGCACGTCCTGATCGGAAGACATCGGCGGCAATAATTGTTGCAGAAAAAGACTATTGTCAATATTCAGTGCGCGAGGTTATGTTCCTCACAAACCGTCGAGGGAGGAGACCGCATGATCGCCGCCACGATCCGCCTCACCATGGCCCAGGCCCTGGTGCGATGGCTGACTCAACAGTTCACTGAAATCGACGGTGTTCGCGTGCCCCTGTTCGCCGGCGTCTTCGGCATTTTTGGTCATGGGAACGTGACCTGCCTGTCCGAGGCCCTGGAGGCGATTCAGGATCGTCTGCCGACCTTCCGCGGACAGAACGAGCAGTCGATGGCGTTGGCGGCTATCGGCTTCGCCAAGGCCAAGCTTAGGCGGCAAATCATGGTAGCGACGTCGTCCATTGGTCCCGGCGCTTTGAACATGGTGACGGCGGCGGGAACAGCCCACGCAAATCGCTTGCCCCTCCTTCTTATGGCTGGCGATACGTTCACCAACCGGTTGCCGGATCCAGTTCTCCAGCAAGTCGAGCATTTTGGCGACCCGACCGTCACCGTGAACGACGCCTTCAAGGCGGTCACGCGCTACTGGGATCGGATCACTCATCCCGCGCAGATTATCTCTTCGCTCCCGCAGGCCGTGGCCGCCATGCTAGATCCGGCTGACTGCGGCCCGGCCTTTCTCGCGCTACCACAGGACACCCAGGAAGTGGCCTTCGACTACCCTGAGGTCTTCTTCGAGCCTCGAACCTGGGCCATTCCGCGCCCGCGTCCCGATCGTCAGAAACTCGCTGACGCAGCCGCGCTGCTCAAGACCGCGAGGAAGCCGATCCTCATCTCCGGCGGCGGTGTGCGTTACTCGCTGGCGGGAAACGCGGTCGCGGATTTTGCGGTGAAGCGTGGAATTCCGATTGTGGAGACGATCGCGGGCAAGGGCGCGGTGACCCACTATCACCCGGCCCATGCGGGGCCGATCGGAATTATCGGCTCGACCTCAGCGAATGCGCTCGCAGCCGAGGCCGATGTTATCCTTGCGGTCGGTACGCGCCTTCAGGATTTCACGACGGGATCATGGACCGCTTTCAGCCCGGACGCGCGTTTCATCTCGATCAACGCGGCCAGGTTCGATGCGGTGAAGCATCGTGCGCTGACGGTGGTCGGCGACGCGCGGGAGACGATTGAAGAACTCGATGCAACGCTCGGCGCATGGCGCGTCGACCCCGCCCACATGGCGCGTGCTCAGATGCTCTTTAAGGAGTGGGACGCGCTGCTCGAGTCATTGCAGGCACCCAGCAACGCTCCAGTGCCGACCTACGCGCAGATAGTCCACGCGGTGAATGCGTCGGCCGGCGAGAAAGATACCTTGATTTCAGCCGCCGGCGGCCTGCCAGGCGAAGTGGCAAAAGGCTGGCGCGTCAAGGCGCCGAACACCTTCGACCTTGAATTCGGCTTTTCCTGCATGGGCTATGAGGTTGCCGCAGGTTGGGGCCATTCGATGGCCAATTCCGGGCCCGGCGGACTCGGCGGCACGCCGATCGTGATGGTTGGCGACGGCACGTATCTGATGATGAACTCGGACATCTACTCGACGGTTCTAAGCGGTCACAAGATGATCGTTGTGGTCTGTGACAACGGCGGGTTCGCGGTGATCAACCGGTTGCAACAATTCAAAGGCGTGCCAGGCTTCAACAACTTGTTGACCGACTGTCGAATTCAGAATCGCGACAATCCTCCTCACGTCGATTTTGCCAAGCATGCCGAGTCCATGGGGGCGGCTGCTCGGCGTTGCGAGAGCGTTGCCGACCTTGTTGCCGCGCTCGAATGGGCCAAAGGCAATGACCGCACCACCGTGCTTTCGATCGTCTCGGACGCGTATTCGTGGGTTCCTGGCGACGCCGACTGGGACGTGGGCGTGCCCCAAGTGTCCTCTCGCGAGACGGTTCGAAGCGCGCGCAAGCAGCAAGACGAGATCCGCGCGAAGCAGCGCATCGGGGTATGATGAGCCATGAAGGCGAAACTTGGAATTGCCCCCATTGCCTGGTGGAATGACGATCTTGCAGAGCTGTCCGATGACGTGAGTCTGGAGGAGTGCTTGCGCCAGGCGAGTGTTGCCGGTTTTACGGGAATGGAGACTGGGCGGCGCTTCCCCATGAATATGCAAGAACTCGGGCCGATACTCGCCCGGTTCGGCATTTCCGTCTGCGGCGGCTGGTTCTCTGGCCTTCTGCTCGACGGTGACATCGAGCGGGAAAAGGATCGCATTCGCGCCCAGATGGATTTCTTCATTGCGGCCAAGGCGCCCTGCATCGTCTACGGCGAAACTGCGCGTTCGATCCAGGGCATTCGCTCCGCACCTCTCGATACCAAACCCAGGCTTTCGGACGAGGAGATGAAGTCCTATGGACGCAAGATGACGGTTTTCGCCGAGTGGTGTGCCGGCCAGGGAATGCCGATCGCTTACCATCACCACATGGCTGCGGCGATCGAGACCGAAGCTGAACTCGACCTGCTCATGGCGAATTCTGGTGAGGCGTTACCGCTGTTGTTCGATGCTGGCCATATGGCTTTTTCCGGCGGCAATGTTTTGCGTGTCATCGACAAACATCATTCCCGCATCAGCCATGTGCATACCAAGGACATCCGCAGCAACGTCATCGACAAGCTTGACCGAAGGCGGGAGAGCTTCCTCGACGCGGTGGTGAAAGGAGCGTTCACCGTTCCGGGAGACGGCTCGCTCGACTTTGCCGCGATTATCGCCCACCTCTCGTCCTACGGCTACGAGGGGTGGTTCGTGGTCGAGGCAGAGCAGGATCCGAAGATTAGCCCGCCGCTCGCCATGGCCAAGAAAGGCCACGTGGAACTGATGCGCTTGATGGCGCTCGCTGGATACGAGGTCGTGCAATGAACCGCACGGATCGGGTGTCGCCGTACCCGAGGAAGCGCTCGGGTCTCGCGCTGCCCCGGCGGGGTCATCCTTGCGCGAAGTCGCGAGGGAAGATGAAATGAGCATTGGGATAGGAGTCATCGGCACAGGTGTAATGGGCGCCGAGCATGCTCGGATACTCCGACACGAGACCCCCGGTGCTCATCTTGCCGGGATTTTTGACGCCGACGCGGCTCGGGCGCAGGCCGTGGCCTCTGGAGCAACCGTCTTTTCGGATCCTCAATCGCTAATCGCATCGGATCAGATCGACGCTATAGTGATTGCATCTCCCGATGCCACACACGCGGCGCTAACACTTGCCTGCATTAGGGCGGGGAAGCCTGTTCTCTGCGAAAAGCCCTTGGCGTCTTCGGCAGCGGATGCCCTGGACGTGGTGCAGGCCGAAGTCACATTGGGTTGCAGACTCATCCAGGTCGGATACATGCGCCGGTTTGACCCCGGCTATCGGGAGATCAAGCGCGTCAAAGGTACCGGTGAACTGGGCGGATCCGTGTTGTTGCACAACGTGCACCGAAACGTTCGCGCGCCGGAGTGGTTCAATGGTTCGATGGCCATCACGAATTCGTTCGTCCACGAGATCGACATCAGCCGTTGGCTTTTGGGGTCGGAGATGGTTTCTGTGCACGTGGAGGCGGGGCCTGGCGGCGAACCGCTCATGATCACGATGAAAACCGACAAGGATGAGATCGTTTCGACCGAGGTGTTCGTGAACGCCAGCTACGGCTATCACGTCCATGTCGAACTGGTCGGGCGGCAAGGCACGGTGGCGCTGGCTCCGGCATCGCTTACGCTCGTGAACAGAGACAGATCCGGTGGTCATTCGTATCCGGACAATTGGGTGCCGCGGTTTGAGGAGGCCTACCGCAGGCAGATGGCTGAATGGGTCAGCGCTGTAAAGACTGGAGTGTCGGTCGGCGCGAGTGCATGGGACGGCTATGTCGCCTCGGCCATCGCAGAGCAAGTCGCTGAGGCGCTTGCCGGAAATGGCGTAGCAACCCTGAAATATGGACCGCGTCCTGCGCTGTACGACTGACAGAAGCGAACGAGGCAGGAGGGAACCGGCCCCGCACGCGAACCAGCGTGAACTCTGGAGGGGAAATGTGATGATCAAGTATGCAGTTGTAGGCGCGGGCTGGATCTCGCAACAAGCTTTTTTACCGGGTGTCGGACAGTCCAAAAACTCAAGGGTTACCGCGATCGTGACCGGCGATCGGGACAAGGCCGCCCGTTTGGCAGATTTCTATGGTGTTGGCCAGATCGTCGACTATGACGGATACGATGCCCTTTTGAGAGGCTCTGACGTCGACGCGGTGTATATTGCTCTGCCCAACCACTTGCATGCGGATTACGCTATTCGCGCGGCTCGAGCCGGCAAGCACGTCCTGGTCGAGAAGCCGCTAGCAACGAGCGAACAAGATGCTCTCGCCATGATCGCTGCAGCACGCGAAGCCGGCGTGTTTCTGATGACCGCGTACAGGCTTCACAACGAACCCGGAACTGTCGCGGCCCTCGAACACATCCGTAACGACGCGATCGGTCGACCGCTCTTCTTTCAATCGGTTTTCAGTTTCCAGGCTGCGGCAGGGAACCACAGACTCAAAGCTGCGAGTTGGGGTGGACCGCTCCAGGACATCGGTGTCTATTGCGTCAATGCAGCTCGTCATATCTTTGCCGAAGAGCCAATCGAGGCCATGGCAATGGTGCATCGACCAAACGATGACCCCCGTTTTCGCGAGGTGGAAGCGTCGGTCGCGGCCTTGCTGCGTTTTCCGTCGGGCGGTTTGGCGCAATTCGTCGCCAGCTTCGGAGCGGCCGCCGTCGACGCTTATAGGGTGATTGGAACGTTGGGCGATCTCGAACTCGATCCTGGCTTCAGGTTCGAGACTGCAACAAGACTACGCCTGTGCCGCGACGGTGAGGTCCGTGAAACCCAGTTTCCGCAAATCGACCATTTTGGCGCGCAGGTCGAATATTTTTCAGATTGCATCAAGGCCGGAACGCCTCCCGAGGCTGATGGCGAGGAGGGGTTGGCGGACTTGCGCGCACTGCTCGCAATTGAAACGGCCGCCCTGACCGGACAACCGCAAACCATCACATCCCGTCCACGTGCTCGCCATCCAACGCCCGACATGGTGCGAGTTACCCCTGTAACCGATCGACGGCTGGTTTTCTGACGCGCTACTGCCTATACGGCGCATCGCCGGAAGCGAGGCTGGAAAGGGTGTCGGGCCGATCCACCGCGCGGTGCCAAGAACTAATCGGTTCGAGCTACGTCGCCCGAGGTCGTCGTACGACGTTCGTGCAATTGACCAAAGCGTAAGCCAGTTCGAGTTGTTCTACTGACCAGTAACCGTTGGAATCCGCGGATTGACGTCGTTCTTCTGTAGTCGCGCTGCCAGCGCTATCGTCAAAGCCTGGGCAAGGCACATAGGAGCGGCAAGTGAACGCGAAAACGTGTATTCATGCTCCGGAACCGCGAACAGAACGCGGGCGCTCTTTGCCAGCGGAGACAGCGTGCTGTCCGATATCGCGATGATGGGAATTCGATCGCGCCCGGCTTCCTCCACGACGTTGACGACCTCGTTTGCGTAGAATCGGAACGACACCGCCAGGAGCACGTCTTTCTTGCGGATCGTGCGCGCTATGTGGGTCGCGAGTCCGCCGCTCGCGTCGAGCAATACGCAGCGTTTGCCCAGCATGGTCAATATGTAGCGAAGGAATTCAACTACGGGCGCGGCACGCAGTTGGCCGATCAGAAATACCGAGTCGGCTCTTTCAAGGAGGTTTACCGCTTCCGAGAGCGCTTTTGGGGAAATGTCCGCGAGCATGTCCTGAAGGGAGGCAATATCACGCACGACCAGGTCCCGCAGGAAGCCAACTTCGCTACGATCGGCGCGGGCGCCCAACTCGATTTCCAGAGCTTTGATGCGCGCTTCGAAACCGGGGGCGGCGGTCGACAAGCGCCGTTGAAATAACGCCTGAAGCTCCTTGAAGCCTTCATAGCCAAGCGACTGGGCGAAGCGTACGAAGCTTGAAGCGTGGATGCCGCAGCGATCGGCAATGGCGTTTACCGACAGGACCGCGACATCATTCGGGTTCTGGGTCAGATAAACGGCTATCTTTTGATAGGACTTGCTCATGCCATCGTGGCGATCGTGGATGACACGGATCAATTCCTCATAATCTTCCGGTGTCTTCACGTCCTGCATGAATGTGCTCTCACAATTGGCTTTATCGTGCGCAGATGCCGACATCTGCGCGCTCGTTCGGAAGGTCTTCCTCCCTAAAGTCCGCAGCGCAAGGCATCTGTGTAGGTCAAGATCCAGCAATACAGCCTGGCCGCTCGACGAACGGGCTAAAGACCTCTTACGCGCTCTCGCATCACCATCCCTGGCGGCGGAGCGGAATCGCCGCCAGCGAACAATTATTGACACTTTTGCATATTTGCAATAACTCTTGCAAGCAAATCGAACGTGCGTGGGATGGGAGGAAATGGTGGCGATCAAATTCGCATTGCTCGGGTGCGGGCGCATTGGTGTCTTGCATGCCCGGAATCTTGCGAAGGCGGATGGAGCGCGCCTGGAGACGGTATTCGATCCGAACACAGCTGCCGCCGAAGCGGTCGCCAGAGTGCATGGCTGCGGGGTATCCGTAAGCGTGGAAGATGCGATTGGTAAGGCCGACGCGGTTCTCATTGCGACATCGACTGCCACCCATGCCGATTTGATCGAGCTGGTGGCAAAGGCCGACAAGGCGATTTTGTGTGAGAAGCCGATCGATCTCAGTCTCGATCGGGTGCGAGCGTGCCGCGAGGCGATTGAACACTGCAACGTACCAATTCAGATTGGCTTCAATCGCCGCTTTGATCCCGGGCACCGTGCCGCGCGCGACGCCTGCGCTACGGGCAAAATCGGTAAGCTTGAGCAGGTCGTCATCACGTCGCGCGATCCAGGGCTGCCGCCGCGAAGTTACACCGCCGTCTCGGGCGGTATCTTCCGTGATATGACGATCCATGATTTTGATGTGGCGCGCTTCATGTTGAACGATGAACCGACCGAGGTGTTCGCAACCGGCAGCACGCTTGTTGATCCCACCATTGGATCTGATTTTGGCGACTTCGACTCCATCATGGTGGTCATGCGCACTGCTGATGGAAAGCTGTGCCATATCAACAACTCTCGACGCGCGACCTTCGGCTATGATCAGCGGATCGAGCTGTTTGGCAGCGAGGGGATGGTCATCTCCGACAATAAGAAGGCGCACGAGCTGAAGTGTTACAGCGCGACCACGACTGATGCGGCCGAGCCCTACCTCAACTTCTTTATCGAGCGCTACGCGGAGGCCTACGAAGCCGAGATCGCCGCATTCATTGCCGCCATTCGCGATGGTCGGCCGACCCAGGCGACTTTCGACGACGGTTACCGCGCGCTCATGCTCGCGGAGGCTGCCATCGAATCTGCCAGGACTGGCAAGAAGGTCGAGGTCCGCGATATCGCATGACATTGAACGGGACGTGCTTGCGGGCGTCGAGCCGCACTAGGGTCAAACTACGC
>NZ_JBANBK010000146.1:0-11799 GCF_053572325.1 Bradyrhizobium sp. UFLA05-112
GTGCGGTTCGACAACAGGCTGCAGTTGACAGTTCGGAGTTGCTGCTGCGGCGGCGGCGACGACGCCCACTGCTGCTGCGGCGACGAGCATAACGCGCCCCAGAAGCCCCCTACTTCGGTTGGGCGCCTTTTTCCGGTCCTCTAAGCGCCGGCAGTAACAACAAAGGATCGCGGCGGACTTAGAATCCGCCGCGAAATCGCAGACCGAACGAAACATGAATCAAGCCGATCGTCGGCGAAATGGGCCCCGCAAGGCCGAACGTTAAGCGGATGCGCAGTCATGACGACAGTTTTCGTAGCGTACGCCTCGGGTAACGACTTTCACTCCAATCTCATCAAGAAGGCCTGCAAGGATGCGAGCACGCCGGATCGCCGGGTGACTCCCTGGTGCGAGCTCGATACGTCGGGTTCGCCCATCGCCCGCTCCGTTGAAAGCTGGGTCGAGGATGCCGACTCGTTCGTTGCCGACATCTCCAGGGTCAATCACAATGTCACCTACGAACTGGGCTTCGCGATCGGCCTCGGGTTGCCGACGCGGCTGATTCGTTCGACCCACGAAAACTTCCAGCCCGTCCGCGACATCGGCCTAGTCGACACCCTCGGCTACGACGGATACGACTACGAAAAGCCGCTGACCAAAATCCTCAGCAAGGCCGATGAGACGTCGCGCTGGGGCGACGTGGCTAAGCATAAGGATCAGCCTCTCTTCATCTTGCAGCCACCGACTCCGACCGCATCGAGCCTGCGGACGACCAGTGCCGTCAAGAAGATTGCGCGCATCAAGTTCAGGAACTCGAATCCGGCCGAGATCAGCCGCCTGAATGCCAGCGAGGCCTATGAGAATGTCGTAAGTTCGTTCGGCGTAATCGCGTTCTGGATCGACGGCACGTCGGACGAGGCGATGCGCAACAACCAGCGGGCCGCTTTCATCTACGGTGTCGCTCAAGGCCGCGGGATTCCCGCCCTTCTCATCGCCCAACAGTCCCAGGCGTTGCCACTCGACCTCCAGGACAAGGCGGACCGGTGGTGGAAGCTCGAGGACATCGACGACCTGATCGCGACTTTCAGGACGACCGTCGCCGACACGCAAAACGAGTTCGTGACCGTCAAGCAGCAGACCGAAGGCCTGCTTGAGCGTCTCAGCTGCGGGGATCCGGTCGCCGAAAACGAAGCGGCGGCACTCGCCGACCATTTCCTGGAGACCGATGCTTATCGCCGAACGCTCGGCGGAGAAGCGAACGTCCTTGTCGGCCGCAAGGGAAGCGGCAAGACGGCGGTCTTCCTACAGGTCCGCGATCGTACGCGGGCCAGGAAAGAGAACATCGTCATCGACCTGATCCCGGACGGCCACCAGCTCGTCAAGATGAAGGAATTCATCCTCGACAAACTGAGCCGCGGAACGCGGAAAGAGGTGATCGCAGCATTCTGGGAATACGTGCTCTGGCTCGAGATTGCCTACAAGCTCCTCGAAAAAGATCAGGTCAGGGCTCTCAGGGATCCGCGCCTGCTCCCCGGCTACAACAAGCTGAAGGATCTGTTCGAGTCCCGGGTCGACACCGGCGTCGGCGACTTCTCCGAACGCCTCAAGCGCCTGTCTCAGAATGTGATCGATCGTTTCGGGAAAAGCAGCATCGTAAACGACGACCTGCAGCAGATCGACTCGAGCAAGGTGCTGGAGGCTATCTACGGGCAGGACGTACGGCTGCTGCGCGAAGAGGTCATGGGGTACCTGAGGCTGAAAGGCGTCGTGTTCTTCCTGTTCGACAACCTCGATCGCTTCTGGACACCGGGCGGCTTCACCGACGACGACGCGCTCATCGTTATCGGCCTGGCGGAATCCATGCAGGAGATCGCGCGGAAGTTCAGCCGCCAGAAGCTGGACTTCTCCTGGGCCATCTTCGTTCGCAGCGACGTCTACGAATTTCTGGTCCGCGGAATGGCGGACTACGGCAAGCTCGCGGTCCAGAGCCTGGAATGGACCGACAGAGCGCTGATGAAGACGCTTTTCGAAGACCGGCTCCGGTCGAGCGCCTCGCAGATCACCGGGGATTGGTCGACGATTTGGTCGCGGGCCTCGGTCTCGACCGTCAAGGGCAAGCCGGTGCTGGATTTCCTGATCGACGGCAGCCTGATGAGGCCGCGGTACCTGATCCGTCTCTTCGAGACCGCCCGGCGTCGCGCCTTGACGTTCGGTCGCGATCGGATCGAGGAAGAGGACTATTGCCAGGCGTTGACCGAGCTCGGCTGGCAGGTCCTGGAAGACCTGGATCGCGAGATCTCGGATCTCGTCGTCCACGGGGCGAGCCTTCTGTTCGAAATCGTGCAGCAGAAGAACGGGCTGACGCGCGGGAAAATCAAGTATATCGCGGGCAAGAAAATCCAGAAAAGCGAAGACGTAGACAAGCTCATCGACGTGATGCTCTGGAACGGCAGCCTGGGCGTGCTCGACAATGGCGCGCCGCGGTACATTTTCGACGTAGGATACAAGCGGCAGTACCTCGCCTCCCTCATCCAGGACGACGACACCGTCGAATTCGTGCTTCACCCGACGTTGGTTGCAACAGGGGGCTAGCCGATTGCCCGTTGTCGCCCGCCTGACTGGTTCGGTCGGCCGCGTCCTCGATCTCGCAGCTTGTTGGATGCCGTTCAACCATTTCTCCAGCAGCTCCCGGTCATCCGCGACAGGTTAGTAGGGCCTGGGGCGTCCTGCGCAGCGCGGTGCTCGACATGGAGCAGAGGTCCGTCGGGCTGCGCGAGACGTCGTCTGAGCTGGTCTCGGCGACCCTCATGTCCAGGATCGCTGGCCGGAGCACTCTGCCGAGGAGCAGGTCTACGACTTCGGGCCGCTCCGCAACGCTGAACTTTCCGACGCTGCGCAATATCTGAGCCGCGGTATTTAAGAATTCGATTACCACGTCGGCAACGTCGGGCCGACGCTAACCGCCGGTTGAGTTTTTGAGTATGATGGTGCGTTCAGAGTTCATTTTAGGGGGTAATCCGGCGACGACCGGAGCGTCGCGCGAAGGGGCGGCGGGCATCGGCGTGTCAGGCGCCCGAGCTCGGGGCATCGCGCGCGTCGGGTCTGGCATCATCGTTTAACGTGGCGCCCGCCGGCCATCGAGGCATGGCAAAGATCGTTATTCCGGACGGCGAGCGGGTCGCCTCGCTGGGCTTCCCGTCGGTAAAGCACGTCCCTGTCCTGTTCGACTCGGCGGGCCTCTATTGCCGCTCGTTCAACCGCTATCTCAGGGAACGGGCGACCGGCGATTGGTTTCCCGAAGGCGGACGGCCTTACCCGAGCGAAGCGACCCTGACGAAGATTGCCGACGACCTGAAGAACTTCCTCGAATGGTGCGAGGAGAGCGATATCTCCATCGAGATCGTCACCTACGATCAGGTCTTGCAATATCAGCGGGACCAGCTTGGCGGACGCTGGTCGGCGACTGGTAAGCGTTTGCAGCCGTCCACGGCCAACCAGCGGGCCGATGACGTCACTAATTTTCTGACCTGGGCCGCGCTGAAGGGATTGCGTGGGCCGTTCGAAGTCAAGCGTTTCTTCGGCAGAAGGCCGGGCGGCGAGCGGAAGACGGTGCGCGCCGGGCGGGCGAAAGAAAGCGCGACGCCCAGGGCAGCGGCGCGCTTCGTTCTTCCGACCCCGGCGTCAGTCCGTGATTGGCTCGCGCGTGTCCGCGAGCAGAAGGGATATGCCAAGTATCTGGCAGCCCGGTTCATCCTAGAGGTTGGTCCTCGCCGCATGGAGGTCGAGGCCCTCGAAGTCGATCAATGGCCATCGGCGCAAACCATTCGCGAGGCTGAGCAGGCCTCCCAGGCGACCGTCCCGATGGACCTCTACGTCACGAAGGGGAATCGTCCGCGCACAGTCGACGTGCCGGTCCGGTTCGCTCGGCGCGTTCGCCAGTGGATCGACGAGAAGTGGGATACCTATGCTTATCGTCATTTCGTGAAGAGCGGCAGGAAGACGCGGACGCGCCGTTTGTTTCTGAGCGACCATCTCAAGGCGCACGGCCGGCCGATCAGCGAAATGACGATCTACAGGATATTTAAGGAGGTCGCGCCGGGCCCTAAACTGTGGTCGCCGCACAAAGGGCGGCACGTCTTCGCGTGCTTCTTCGTGCTGAACGCGCTGGAGCTTGAGGCACGACCGTATGGCGGCCTTGCTGCCATGGGCTCGGGTTGGGTCGAAAACCGCGGTCAGTTCTGGCTGACGATTCTCAGGGATCAGTTCGGTCACATGAGCAAGTCAACGACGGAAATCTACCTCCGCTGGCTTGTGAGCTCCTGCGCGCTTGCCGAGTTATCATCCGGTTGGCACCGGTTCCTCGAGGGCGATGGGGAGGTCTGAGATATGCGCAAATCGGACTATGTAGTCGAGATCCAACCGTCCCGCGGAGCGCCTTACGAAGTTGACCTTCGTGAATTTGCGATCGGTGGAAACGAAGCCACGGTCAAGAAGGTGACGACATGGGGCGGCGACTATGCCGGTCGTCCAGACCTTGCTCTCGAACTTGCCGATTTCTTGGACACGCTTTCGCCCATTGAGCCGAGGTGTAAATCAATCCGCAGCGGTATGCGCAACTTCTATCGATTTCTGGATGCTCAGGCTCCAACGGTCGCGAGGTCTGCCGACGTGACCGATGCGATGGGTCCGACGCTGCTGACGTGGTTGACCGACATCGGGTCGTCGTACGCCGCCTACAAGACCATCCGCGCCGCCGTTAACGGGATGCGAGCCCTGAGCGGAGGAAGGCAGTTGTTCTGGCCGTCGCGCAGGCCGGATATCGTCGTGCACGATGAACCGATCGAGGAGCGCGCACTCCGGGATTTGTTTCACGCACTCCGCCACGAGGCGCGCGAGGTTAAGCGCATGCTGGCCGACGGCGACAAGTTGGCCAATGCGGGCTGCGACCCACGCGAGGATCTGGATGAAGCGGCGTTCTCCGTCCTTGAAAATCGGGCTTGGCTCGTTCGCGAGCTGATGAGGGATGGTCTTCCGGACCGCGCTGGGGCCGTCGCCTCCGGCGCACGTGAGCTTCTGGTCGGCCCCGGGCCGACCTACGTCTCTCCGACGATGTCGGAGCGGAGCTCCAGGGGCCTCACCGGCGCCCTTCGGTGGTTTGTGCCGGGTCGGTCGGACACCGCGATCTTCCTCGCCCTCTTCCTACTGTCGACAGGCTGGAATTTCGCGACGGCGACCGCCATCGACGTATCGTCCCCCGATGCATGGTCGCAGCCTCATCCGCAGGTCGACCGCTTCGCTGTCATCCATGCCTTCAAGAATAGGGCGGATCGACACCAGTTCGCGATCTCCATGACCCGTCCGGAATGGCACCCCTACCGGCTGATCGGATACATGCTCGAAGTAACCGCCCCGCTACGCCGGCAGGTGCTGCGCGAACTAAACGAGATGCGCAGGAAGTATGAGAATACCCCGAGCGTAGCGCTCGGGGCGGATATCCACCGCCATGAGGGGCTTGCCCGCAGCCCGTGGCTTTTCGCGTCGGTCACGGTCGGCAAGGTGTCGGGCTTCATCGAGGGCGCGGACGGCACTCACGTAAGTGATCTCGTTCGCGAAACTGTTCTTCGCCACGGGCTGGAGAAGACACATCCCCGCCTACTTCAATTCAAGACGTCCGATGTTCGCGATTCCTGGATCGGCTATGCCTACATCCAGAGCGGCTATAACGTCCTATTAACCCGCCTCGCGAGCCAGCACGCCACTTCGAGGACCCTGAAGCATTATCTGGGATTCAGGCGCTATCGCGCGCACAGCGAACGCCAGGCGCGCAAGCTTCAGCACGCACTGTTCTCCGAAATCGAGGCCCGCCGACCGGTCGATCCGACCCGTCTTCGGCTTCTTGTCGCCAACGGCGAGATCACGCCGGAGCAGGAGGCCCGCCTGCTCGACCTCAGACAACGCACTCGCCTCGGAACTGGATGTCTCAATCCGCGTGAACCCGACAAGGTGGTCGCGCCGGATCATCCGGAGGGGGCGCTGTGCCGCGTCCAGAGGTGTGTGGGCTGCAGCAAGGGCATTGTGTTCGAGGAAAGTCTGCCGGCCTTGGCGAGGGCTCTGGCCGAGCTGCGCCACATTCGCCAGACGATCCCGATGACGGCGTGGGACGGCTCATCCTTCGCCGACGAGCACGACGCCTTGGAGCAGACCCTGCTCGGCTTCGACCAGACACGGGTCGATGCGGAATTGACCTCATGGACGGCAAAATTGAAATCCGGGGAGGTTCAGGCACATGCCACCTATCCAAACTACTGAAGCGCGCGTCCTCCGGGAGGATTTGCCGGACCGCATGGAGTGGCGCGATGCGCTGATGGCGCAGCTCGGCAACTACGATGAGCTCGCCGTCCGCCCGTGGGACGAACTTCGCCGGATCGAGTTTCTACCTGGCTGCCGCCTCGATGCTCCCATCCTGACGATCCCCGCCGAATGGATGGCGGCCGGCACGCTGCGGCGGGACAGTGCACGTCAGATCGTCCCGGCCAAGGCGGGCGTGCCAGCCGATCCTGTAAAAGCCCCGGTCCGCGATGAGAGCATCCGCCGCGCCCTCCTCGCCCTGTTTCTGCCTCGAATTATGGGAAACGGCATCCGCGAATCCGGATACTCGACGTGGAAGGCTCGGGCAGGAACGCTGTTGCGTATGGCGGCATGGCAGTTGGAAAACTGCCCGTCGGCCGATGGCAGCGTATTTTCCCAATTCACTGTCGCGAACGTCCTGACCGGCCTCTATCCTGCGATGGAGGCCACCCCAAAGATGAAGGATAGCTATCGGGTTGTGCTCGACAGTCTGATCGATGCAGGGGAGCGTGGCATAGTTTCGGACTGGCCGCGGCTGTTCCGACACCGGGAGGATGGCGCGGGGACACACGCCCTCGAGCGATCCCGGCGCGGTGAGGAGTTGCCGTCCCGCCTGCAGTTGGCGCCTGTCCGTCAGTATCAACATTTCTCCGACGCGTTCGTCGGAGCCTTCGTTGAGCGCGCGCTCTGGTTCCAGGAAAACCTCGGTAACCAGGTCATGGATCTCTGGAAGCTCGACCGGGACATCGGCCGCGAGTTCGCGAAGCTGGGGCGAGGACCCAACTGGCCGGACGTGGTTGCCGCGCGCGCGGAGAACCTGCGGAAGTTTGAATGGACTGACGCGACGGGCGCTCCGCTCGTTGAACTAAAATACGCCATTCTGCAACATGACGGTGAAGAAGACCGGCTGACTCAGACGTGGCCACCGAAGTCGATGACGTCGTTCCGTCGGATCATCGGATTGCTGCAGGGTTGCAACTTCGGCGTCGTCAATCTCTGTACAGGCGCCCGCAGTAGCGAGATACTCGCCGCGGACGACACGCCGCTCGGCCAGTCCGAGGGTCGCTACCATTCGATCACCTTCAAGATGGTCGACGAGGTGAGCGGTAAGCCGAGAGATTGGCCCCTTCATCCGGCCGCCGTCCGGGCGATGCGGCTCCAGCACCGCATCGCCGAAGCTTTCCGCCCCGAGGGCGATCGGCAGCTGTGGGTGGCTCTCAAGGGCGACCGCGGCACACGTCTGACGTCGGCGACTGCCACGTTCGAGCGTGCGGTCGCGCAGCTCGGGCTGGGCCATCTGCTCGACGACCGCAATGCGCATATGCATCGTTGGCGCCACACCGTAGCGCGTCTCGTCGCACTTGCGGTGGTTGGAGCGCCGCAGGTTCTACTCGATCTCTTTGGCCATCGCGACCTCGAGATGACGCTCCACTACATGCTTTCGTCCCCGGACATCGCGCAGGAGGCGATGCAGGTGGCGAACGAGACTACCTACGCGATGGTTCAGGACGCCGTCGCCGAGACGGTGCGCGAGGAAGCTGGCGGACCCGCGGCGCAGGCTTTGCGAGAGGGACTATCTCGCACTATGCGGCGTGGCGAGGACGCCCTGGACAGCGCCACCCTGCGGGAAACGGCGGAGATCCTGACGCACGGCGGTCGGTACTGGTCCCTGGTCCGGCCGGGAGTCATCTGCACCAAGGGTCTGGGCGAGTATGGCCCCTGCACCGCCGGCCGTGGGGCGCCGGATCCAGGATCCTGCCGCACGTCGTGCGACAAGCGGCTGGAAATGGCGATGGCCAAAGCGCAATGCGAACAGGCGTTGGATGCCCTCATCGCGGAGCGTGCCTCGGCCGTCTCGGACGAACTCGAGATGCTGGTCGAAAACTTCGATGGCCAGATCCTCGCCGAGCTCGAACGCTGGGACGACGTCCGCAAGCGCGTACTGGCTGCTCATCCCGAAGTAAGGGCAATATGGGAGGCGGCGCAGTCATGAAACGCCCAGTGCTGACCAAGGAGCAGAACGGCGCCCGCATCGCTGGCGAGGGCACCAAGGCGGCGAAGGCCAGGTTCGCCGCCAGTCGCGACCTCATCCGTGAGCGGATGCGCGACATCGAGGCCGACATCGAGCGGAACGATGGCGTCTACCCGTACGCTCAAGGCAAGGTCTCGGCGGCCGAAGTGCTGCGGCGGGCGGGCAAGAGCGAAGCATATCTCCGGAAGAAGGAGCCGCCGGAGCTGGTTGAACTAAAGGACGAGGTCGACGCCTGGGCTGCCCGGGTGACGAAAGCGATGGCTGCGGGTGCGAAGGTGGTCCGCCGCAAGATCACGGAACGCGTCGGTCAGGTGCAGGACGAGCTTGCGCAGGTCCGGCAGAACTACATCGCCTCTGAGATACTTCTAAGCGAGACGCAGGCGGATCTGGAAAAGGCGGAGAAGAAGATCTCGGAGCTCGAAGCCCGCAATGCCGCCCTGCTCAAGGAGCTTGCCGGCAAGACGGTGGTCGACCTACCTCCGAGGCGGAAATGAGCCGGCCTCCTGTCGCACCGGAGATCCTGGCTGCTCTCGAGCCACACCTTGAGCTGCTCGATGCGGAGTGGTCGGCGCAACCCGAGGACCGTCGGCACCCGACGCTGCCGACGACTGGCGATGGCAAGGTCAACGTACGCCAGCTCGTTCGGGACATCGGCCTGCGTGAGACCCTTGAGCAGCATTTCTTCCGAAAGCCCGAGCTGGCAGGTCCTGTGAATGCACTGGCGCGCGTCCAGGGTGTCAAACCGATTGGTTCGCGCCTGCTCGATGACGTTGCCGACGCGGGCATTCGCAAACGGCTCGGCCGGGATGCCGATACCATCTCCGAGCTTCGCAAGGCGCTCGCCGAGCGCGAGGCGCTGGTGGCTTCACTGCGCGAGGAGAACACGCGGCTCAAAACTCGCCTCGATCTGGTCGAGGAAACCGGGCTATTGTTCAGGACGCCGAGATGACCGACGTCATCGTCGACAGCATCGTCTCCAAGCGGGACTTCGGCACGATCTTCGCGGGTCGCCTCACCGACGGCTCTACCGTGCGCGTGAGGGTCATAAACGCGAACATGCTGGGCGAGCCTTCGGTCGGCGAGCTCTGGTCCGTAGATGGTGATCTCTCCGAAACCCAGTGGGGGCCGCAGATCTCAGCACGCCGGGCCGTCCGAGCGCTGCCCAGTGGCAAACTGATGATCGACTATCTTGCGGGCTGCATCGCTGGCATCGGGCCAGCGCGCGCCCGCCGGCTGTGGCAACACTTCGAGGACCGCCTGCCTGAGGCGCTCGACACCGGCGATGTCGCTGCGCTGGCGGCAGTTATGGATCCGGAGCGGCCCGTGCTGGGGCCGAGACTCGCCGCGGCCCTGGCGGCAGCATGGAAAGCGATGGCCAGCGAAGCAAGGCTGGTGGAGTGGCTTGCGGCTGTGGGCGTGACAGAGCTGCCACTGGCCCGCCGCGTGTACCTGCTACTCGGGGCTGATGCGCCGCGCGCTTTGCAAGCGAACCCGTATTGCCTGGTTCCACTACTCGATTGGAAGCGGGTTGATGCCCTCGGACTTCGCCTGCTGAACGAGAGCGGTGAAGCCGACCCAGTAAGCTATCCTCACCGCCTCGTGGGCGCGGCGGATGCCGTGGTGAAAGACCTGGTTGGCTCTGGTTCGACCGCGATGGCCCGCGACGATTTCCGCGAGCGGCTCGCCCGCAAGCTTGGCATGCCGCCATCGTCCGGAGCGCTCGATCGTGCGGGCGAGCTTGCGATCGCGCGGCAAGCAGTCATCGTCGCTCCCTCGGGCCTCCTGCGAGCGCCGGGATGCGCCCTGATGGAGGATGGGATCATCAGCAGGCTTCGGACCATGGCGACCGAGGGCCCGCCAGACCGTCTAATTCGCCTGCAGGCTAACTTCGACGGCCAAGGTGCTGTCCTGGCTCAGGATCAGACCGAAGCCGTGCGTAGGAGCCTGTATGCCGGTTTCTCGTGTCTCCGCGGCGGCGCGGGCACCGGCAAGACCTTCGTCACCCGGACGATCTGCGACCGCTGGGAGCGCGCCGGCGGCAAGCTCCTGCTGGCCGCACTCGCCGGAAAGGCCGCCCTGCGGTTGTCCCGATCGACCGGGCGGCTCGCACGCACCATGTTCCGGACGCTCCGCGAACTCGATGAACGCGCGACGATCGAAAATCAGCTCACCGGCGAGATCGACCAGACCGAACGGGCGGAGTTGGAGGACAAGCTGCACCACCTGGCGCGACTGACTCCGGATACGCTGGTTATCATCGATGAGTCCTCGATGGTGGACTTGCCGTCGCTGCACGGGCTGCTCCGCCGGATGCCACCAGGCGCCCGGCTTCTGCTCGTCGGGGACGAGCGGCAGCTTCCGCCGGTGGGGTTCGGGTTGCTGTTTCACCGCTTCGTCGATGATCCGGCCATCACTTCCACCCTCACCACGGTGCACCGCCAGGCCGCGACCACGTCCATCCCAGAGGTTGCTGCCCAGATCCGGCGCCGCGAGATGCCTCGGCTCACCGCTTATGTCGGTCCCCATGCCGGCGTCATGCTCGCCCGCGCGCCGGGACGCGACGAGATCGCCGCGAAGGTTGTTTCGATCTGGGATGAATTGCATGACGGACGCGACGTCATGATCGTCACGCCGGTCAACGACGGCCCCTGCGGCGTCAGTGGCCTCAATCGGCGCCTCCACGACGAGTATCTGCGCAGGAAAGACCTGCAGGAGTTTCGTGGTCCGCTCGGCGACCTCTTCTCTCCCGGCGAACCGGTCGTGCACCGACGCAATTGCTACAAGCGCGGCCTGTTCAATGGCTCCATGGGTACCGTGCAGCGGATCGATCGGACCGAGCATCAGATCACAGCCATCTTTGACGGAGACGAGCACGTCTTCCCCGCCGAGGACCTGGTCGACCTATCGCTCGGTTACGCACTCACCTGCCACCGCGCGCAGGGCTCAGAAGCGGACTACGTCATCGTCGCCCTGCCGCCGAGCCGGCTGCTCGATCCATCATGGCTGTACACCGCGGTTACGCGCGCCCGACAGCAGGTCATAATCGTGGGACAACCCGACACAATCCGAGAAGCCTTGCAGCGGCCGTACGCCGACGAGCACAGATCGGTCGGCCTTAATTGGTCCTGACTTCCTGAAGTCGAAGGCCGGCATCATCAGTCTGATCCCCGGAGCCGCCGTCGCAGGCGGCCGCGGCCAACGGCGCGCGCACCGGACAAGGGCGAAGAGCGAAGCGTCCCTTGTCGGGGAGCACGACGATGGCAAGGTAAGCCGAAGACGAGTGGCGCTCGGGGGCAGACGTCCTGATCCCTGTGTGAGCCCGAGCAACTCCACCCAGTCATCCGACCACTCGGACTTGATAGTTCGGAACGGTCGTAGGCGTCGTTCGGAGTTAAGAACGCCTTGTACATACACACTTCGTAACTCCGAACGATCTATAA
>NZ_JBANBK010000147.1:0-11791 GCF_053572325.1 Bradyrhizobium sp. UFLA05-112
GAACCTAACTGTATATGACGGCTCGCATGTTGCCGATCAGCTCACGCCGAACAAGGTGCGGGAGACACGCCGCTTACCCTGCAAGGTCACATGCTTGCGCTTAAGCTCGCGGGCAATAACGGACCAGTCAGGCTCGGCCACCTTGCGGCGACCAGGCTGCGCACCAGGCACTCCGTACAGCAGTTGCTCCAGCTCGGCGCTGCCTCAGTATGGCCGCACACGGCGCCAGCTGTTCGAGGAAATTGATGCGCCAGATCTTAAACCGCTTCCCGGCGAGCCGTGAGTTCATGCCGAATGGCACCGATGCCGGCTCGGGCTCGACTATCATGTCGAGACCGAACGACACTACTACTCGGTGCCCTATCGCTTCGCCCGTCGGGAGGTAGAAGCGCGGATCAACGCACGAACGGTTGAAATCTTCCTGGGAGGCGAGCGTATCGCCGCGCACATGCGCGGCAGTGGCAACGGGCGGCACACGACGACCAGCGCCCACATGCCTTCGAGCCACCGGCGCTATGGCGAGTTGACGCCGGCAAAGATCCGCAGCGAGGCAAGCCGGATCGGCCCGATGCTGCGCGTGCTGGTCGACCGGATCATCGAGGATCGGCCGCATCCCGAACAGGGCTATCGTTCGTGCCTGGGTATCCTCCGGCTTGAGAAGCGCTTTGGCGCCGAGCGCCTCGAGGCGGCCGCGCTGCGCGCGATTGAGATCCAGGCTCGCAACTACCCAAGCGTCAAATCGATCCTCGAGAAGGGCCTCGATCGCGTCCCAACGCCTGCGTCTCCCGAGCGCGAGCCGATCATCCACACCAACATCAGAGGTTCGGATTATTACCACTAAGGGAAGAAAATGCTGACACATCCTACACTCCACTTGCTTACGCGGCTCGGCCTTACTGGTATGGCCGAGGCCTTCACGAGCCTCGCCGACAACGAGGAGGTCCAGGGTCTCGCTCACGCCGTGGAATGCGGAGCGGGCATCAGCATGTTGAGGGACTTGTTTTGTTGAGCCGCACCCCTCGTACCAAGGTACAGGCGCTCCCCTTTACGGTTGCCGAGCGCGAACAATCATGCTTGGGTCCTCGATCCTAAAAATCTATCCCCGCTGTAGCAATGCATTTTCATATCATTGAAGCGATCGGAGCGTTAGTTTCTTGAATGCTGGGAGCATCACAAAGCAGACTAACTTGTAAGGCCGTATCGCCTCATTTATCATCTCTCGGACTTCCGTACCTTGTAAGACTCGAGCCAGAGCCGGTTTAAATTGTTGTCGAAATGCGCGATTGACAATTCGGATTGAGATCCTCTTCCCAACCAGGCGGAATGATTCAGAGCCTCAATTGTTGTCCGTCGCAACCGCTCCTTCTTTGCTTCGAGATTGAAGACCTCACGTTGATTCTGAATCATAAACCGTTCTGCGAGCGCGATAGCTTCTTTCTCGACAAGGTGCCCTTCTCTGATTTCGTCCGCGAACGTCTTAATTAGCCATCTACGCGCCTGGATAGCATAGCCGACCGAAGCCGCCGGAAGACGGGCATCACCGCCGAATGCGAAGAGCTTGTTCGCTGGGACGGCATGAATCATTCTGCGGACAAATTCGCTTGTAACGCGTGGATTCAACGACCACGCCCAGCACAAGTCAACCCACACATTTGCAAACCGCTTGGCGACTGCAACTATTTCGCTATCGTAGGGATAAGCAATGTGCATTAACACGAAACGCGTGTCCGAATACACCCGCAGGAATTCGTGCAGTTGTTCCGCTCCAGACATTTGGACTGGGAAACGTCCGGTGCCATAAATGCAGCCTGTATGGATCTTGAACGGCAGATCGTACTGAACACAGAACTGTGCGATTCTTCCCATGCACCAATCGCCAAGACATCGTCGAGTATCTTCCGGCGTGGCAAAATTGTTCTTTCGCCAACTCTCTAGCGCCTTCTTTGCATCGCTTGTTTCTCGTGGCTGCCAGCGCAGCGTTCGATGGTAAGCGTGCTGAGATTTCACTGCTATCGCAAGGTCTCCATTCTGCTCGAAAATCTTGCAGATCGCCTCGTCTAAGTCATCGAGGTCAACGATTTGCACGCCGGTCTCTTGGGCAAGAAGGTCCAGCTCGGGCGTACCGTCGCAAAAACGGCAAACATTGATGTCATAGAGGAAGAAGTCCTGGCCAAACGCTTCAAGCGGAACATGCCGATCCAACGTATCGATCTGCACGTGATCGAGATTCGCTACGTCCCGAAGTAAACGAAGTCGTTCATCCACCCTACTATTCTGTTGCGAAGCTATCTGCGCGGCCTCGATCGTTTCTGCATTGAGCTCCTCGATCCCATATAGGTGCTTAGCGATGATTGACACGGCCTCTCCGTAACCGGTGTGCTGAGCACGCGTCCAGGCCTCCGAGATTCCATCAAAACGACGTCGTATATCGGGATTTCGTTTGTTTAGAAGCTCGTTGAGTGCGTCTGGTCGGGCCCCGGCACCGGCCAAATCCCACGTCACATAATTCTTGAAAAGATTCGTCAGCACATCAGGTGGATCACTTGAGTATGCCTCCTCAAATTCGGTGTGCTCATGTGTGCTACAAAGAGGCGTTGATGTTATGTATCTGGTTAAATCGTGGAACGGCTCATAATAGATGTTCATTGTCATGTAATTAGCTCCACCCTCGTAAGAGATACCAAAAAAAGATATTGCGCCCATCCAGCGCCACTAGTGGCTGTATGCTCGCTCTCTCATCCGGAAAGAAGCAAGTCATTGCTGCGCATGATCTGCTCGATAAGTGCCGGTGCTTGCTCGCGCCGACTCAACCTTGGCGATCAGTTCTGGCAGTGCCTGCGCAATGCCGTGGCGGGACATGAAGGCGTGGTCAAAGATTAGCTCGGTTTGCCAAACGATGTTGTCGGCCGGAACGACGAACGGCGTCTGACCCAGTGCATGATCCCTTCATAGCTCCCCCTCGACCACTGCCGAATTTGACAGAGACTTGAAGAATAGACCGCTTTAGTGCCGAATTTCCCGCGACTTTTCCCTTATTTCGCTGAAACCCTGCGCCGGATCGGGGCGATTGTACCCAAATCGTTTAGGTGGTGCAGCCCTGGCGATCGAGTTGCAATCGAGGTACGTCTATGTTGGTCTTGCACTCCCTGCGACCGACCACTTTGACGTGCTGACATTTCATGGACGATGAGCTGCCTCAGGCGGGGAACATGCCTCATTGAATACGGGCCGGATCGATGGTTCACGCGGATGCCGTGCGTCAAAAATCGTCATCTTGGCCCGCTTCTTTGCGGATTTTCCCCGTGCTTCGCGGAAAATAGCAGCTTTTTTTGCGTATGATCCGCCGATATTGACGTGTCTTCGCTAACTTTGAGTGCCCCCGAACCATGCGAGGGCTCCCACCCCCAGAGACCACGGAAAATGTTTCAGATTTTGCTAGTCAGGCTATTGCTGTTGTTGGTTCGGCTGTTGCGGCTTCACAGAGGTGCGTGCAATGCTGCAAGCTGATATCCCGATGTCGCAATCATCGACAGTTGGCCAGGGCAGCGTGGTTGCGCTTTTCCGACCGAAGTCAATTGCCGTAGTTGGCGCAAGTGCGAATTCGATCTGGGGCCGACAGGCTCTTGAGAGTTTCAAGGCATTTGATTATTCGGGGCAGGTGATTGCCATAAATCCCAAATACGAGGAAGTGCTTGGCTTTCCCTGTTACCCCACGCTTCGTAGCGCGCCGTTCGTCCCTGAAGCCATTTTTGTCTTGCGTGATGGTGCTTCGACGCTCCGCGTCATCGAAGAGGCTGCAGAGATTGGTGTGCGCGCGGCCGTGGCTGTGGCGACAGGATTTGCAGAGGCCGGTGGGGAGGGCATCGAGGCCCAAGCGCGCCTAACCGAAATCGTGCGCCGGGCTGGAATGGCTATAGTGGGTCCGAACTGCAGTGGATTGATCAACTACGTTGATCAGGTCCCGATGCATCTTGGTGTGGTCGAGCGCAAGCAACCGGGGTGCGTCGCCCTGTTTGCACAAGGGGGGGGGCCCAAGTCGTCGTTAGCGGGAAACGATCGTGGCGTGCACTGGAGTCATATCGTGTCTTGCGGCAACGAGGCCGTGACTGGCATTGCCGACTACCTCGCCTATTTTGTCGATGAGCCGAAGGTAAAGGTCATCTGCGGATTCATTGAGACAATCCGCCAGCCGGATCGTTTCTTTCACGAGTGCAGCCGGGCAAGGCAAGCCGGGAAGGCCGTTGTGTTACTGAAGGCCGGCCGAACCGAAGCCTCTCGAAAGATGGCTGCGGCCCATACGGGCGCACTTGCTGCACCTCATCGCCTATATCGTGAATTGTTCCGGAGACATGGCGTTGTACAGGTCGACTCATTTGAAGAGCTTCTATCAGTGGCGCTTGTCCTGCAGGCGAGGCTTTCGCCTGGGCAAGGTAGGCTCGGTGTTGCTCATCCTTCTGGTGGCATCCTTGAGTTAATACTGGACCAAACTGCGAAATGCGATGCGCTGAGCTATCCGGAGTTTTCGGCAGGGACATTACGCGATCTCCAAGGGGCGATCGCTGATTACACAGAATGCAAAAATCCCCTGGATACGTGGAGTACCGCCGCGAATCTGGCCGACTCTAACCCCAGAATCTTGAAAGCCGTTGCAAATGATCCAAACGTGGACGTTGTCATCACGCACTACGATCCCAACCAGTTGACCACCTCCTATGCCCATGAGCATGAAATATTTGCACGCAGTGCTGTAGAAGCAGCATCTTCGGCAAGTAAACTGGTTACGTTGCTTACGCCGCTGGAGGGGTCGGCATCGGCTGAATCAGTCCGGGATTTCCTCGCGAAGGATGTTTTGGTTCTCAGCCTGCAAGAGGGCTTTCGGGCACTTGATCACGCGGTGAAATGGAGGCGTCCGATTCCCCCAATAGCCGAAGAGCTCTCCGTCGACACATCGAAACTAATCGAAATTATCGATAAGGTGGGTGGAAAACCCTTCGCCGGCGAGCCCGCGCTCGAATTTCTAGCGGCGGCAGGCATCACCGTTGTCGGCAGTCGATTTGTCAGGACACCTGCAGATGCCGTTCAGGCGGCGGAGGAGTTGGGTTTTCCGGTCGTCGTGAAGATAGGCGATACGGATGTGTTACACAGGACTGAGCTCTCTGGGGTGTTTACAAACCTTCGAGATGCCGAGCAAGTTTCCCGAGTCGCTAGAGAGCTCCTTGCCGCAGGCGCAAGGGTCGTGATCGTCCAACCGTTCATACGTGACGGGCTTGAGATGATCCTTGGGCTGGAGACGGACAACGTTCTTGGATCTTTCGTCCTGGTCGGCCAAGGCGGCATCTGGACTGAGATTATGGACGACGCAGCCTTGCGGCCCGCAGGCCTCAGGGTGGGTGAACCCGATCAGATGCTTGCAGAGCTCCGGTCGGAGCCGCTGCTCCGCGGTGCTCGCGGCGCACCTGCCCTAGATAAGGCTGCTCTGATAGCTGCGATCAAAAGGCTCGATGCGATCGCACGTAGTATGGGGGACAAGCTCCGATCCATTGATGTTAACCCCCTCTTCGTGCGCCAAAACGGCGTTATTGCAGTAGATGCGCTCATCGTGCCCCGTACAGCCTAAGGGGGCGCCGCGAGTCGGGATGGGATATCTTTCTCGACGGTTATCGACACTTTCCACTCCGCATCCCCATGCGAAGTCACCGCCGGTTGCGGGAAGTAACAAAAAACAGCAGCAAACATCAGAGAGCACAGATCATGACTTATAGTACGATCCTCTACGAAACAGACGACCGTGTGGCGCGGATTACCCTCAACCGTCCAGAAAAAAGAAATGCGCTTTCTCTTCAACTCTGCAAGGAGTTCCGCGATGCGGTCCAACGTGCGGATGATGATCCTGAGGTTCGCGTCGTTGTAGTGAAAGGAGCGGGCGGCAAGGCATTCTCAGCGGGATATGATTTCAGCGACGAAGACGAACGGGGCAAAACACCTCAAACGCTAGATGAATTAGATTGGCGTTATAAGCAGGACGAAAAGTTCCAGTATTCGGTCTGGGAGTGTTCTAAGCCTGTCATCGCGCAGATCGACGGATACTGCCTCGCGGGCGGAATGGAGTTGGCCCAGATGTGTGATGTGCGCTACTGCTCCGATACCACACGCTTCGGTGCAGTCGAGGCTCGCTTTGCTGCCGGCATCGCAACATTGTCGTTGCCGTGGCTCATCGGTCAGCGCTGCCGTGAGTTGATCTATACAGGAGATATGTTTTACGCTGAGGAAGCTCTTCGTCTAGGTTTGGTAAGCCGCGTGTTTCCAAAAGACCGGCTGGACGAAGAGGTCACGCGGATCGCAAAGCGCATGTCAAGGGTAGCTCTAGCCGTCCTTCGTCGCCAGAAGCAGGCACTGAACAATGCCCTTAAAGCTAGCGGTTTTGATGCCGCCATGCGGTATGGTACAGAAGCCTGTAAGCTGATTTCACTTTCCGAAACCGAATTTAAGCATTTTCGTGTGCTCCAATGGACGGAAGGTCCCAGCGCTGCGATTAAGTGGCGAGACTCCATTTTCGCACCATTTGAATCCGAGACGTCATGGTCCTCGTCGCGGACAATCGCTCCCAAAGACACAGCCTAACTACATACCTTGACCCACACATACGCATTGTTCCGGCACGTGGGTGCCGCGCGCATTGGCACCAGTGGCAGCAAGGCGTGGCGAGCACGAAGGAGGCCGAGTCGGCGAGAATCGTGGTCGGCGCGGAGAACGCGCTGACCAGCCATCCTGCAAGGAACCGACCGATGGACTTCCACGCTGTCACCCCTTTTCACACACGCAATGAACTATGGTGGAAGAACTCGATTGGCTGGTCTGTTGGGATGAGTCCAGTAAGCTTCCGACTATCCGACACGTTCCCCGAAATACTGCGCTGCGTCAGTCTCGAACTGAAGCGCGCAAAGAAAACCGCGCAGGTGCCGTTTCCTAGGGCGATGGAGTAATAAGGGCTGCGGTAAAGAAGACCACAACCGTTGAGATGCGGGCAGTAGCGCCTCTTCCACATTGGTCATCCGAGGTGGCCAGACACCGACAATCGTATGTTCGCGGTCGGCAGTTAGACTTCCAGCACCTCAAGCTGATCGATCGTAAGGTACTAGCGGTTACTGCTAACATGGCGCGGCATCCGCGATAAATTAAAGTGACACAAGTTAAGCACGCACGGGATAAACAAGCCGACTATGCTGACCGTAGACACTTTCCGGGACTTACACACGGAAGCGACGGAATGGCGTCGTGAACTTCACCGGATGCCCGAACTTGGCTACCTCCTTACACGGACCTCGAAGTTTGTGGAAGAGAAGCTCGCTTCGTTCGGCATTAATCATATCGTGACCGGGATCGCGCAAACAGGCATCGTCGCCGTAATAGAGGGCGGGCTTGGTGTCGGCCCCACCATTGGGCTGCGGGCTGACATGGACGCACTCCCTATCGTTGAAGCTTCGGGCAAACCCTGGTCGTCCGAGATGCCGGGTCATATGCACGCGTGCGGTCACGACGGCCATACGGCCATGCTCCTCGGCGCCGCCAAATATCTCTCAAGGACTCGGAAGTTTAGGGGAGCCGTTGCGCTTATTTTCCAACCTGCGGAAGAAGGGGGCTTAGGCGGCAAGGCGATGGTTGAAGAAGGCATCATGGACCGCTTCGACATCTCGCAGGTGTTTGGTATGCACAATTCGCCGGGTCTGGATATTGGCCGCTTCGCCATCTGCAATGGCGCAATCATGGCCGGCCTTGATGAATTCGATATTTTGATCAACGGCCGGGGCGGACATGCCGCGACGCCCCACAAGAACATCGATCCTATTGTGATTGCCGCGCAGGTAATTCTTGGCCTCCAAACTCTCGTATCCCGTGGGACGGATCCTACGGAATCGCTCGTAATATCCATTACAAAACTCGCCGCCGGCGAAGCCTACAACATTATCCCAGAAACGGTAGCGATAGCAGGAACTGTACGAAGCTTGGCGCCGTACCTGCGGGATTTTGCCGAACGCGAGATCGCCAAAGCAGCGCAGGGTATCGCTAGGGCGTTCGGAGGTGACGCGGAAATCAGCTACCGCAGGCACGATCCAGTTGCGATCAACGCGACGGAAGCCACCCAGCTGGCCATTAAGGCAGCCGTTGGTCTTGTGGGGCCCTCAGCTGTAAACGACAGAATGAAGCCGCGCATGGGCTCGGAGGATTTCGCCTATATGCTCCAAGCGCGTCCGGGGGCCTTCATCATGACCGGCAACGGGTCAAGCGCCTCGCTACATAATCCCGCCTATGACTTTAACGACGACGTCCTGCCCTATGGCATTGGCTACTGGGCCAACCTAGTCGAGACCGTCCTCGGTGCTGGTTGATGGCTGGACAACAACAACGCGAGGAACTCTTGACCGGGCTTAGGGCGCTTCGAAAAGAAGCTGTGGATTGTACGATACGGGTGTCTAGAACTGAGATCCTCGACGACGGCCGGCGCGGTGACCCCTAACCCGGCACCTGCTGCTCCATTGAGCTGACCCGACGAAGTGGATGTGCCCAATCCTGCGAGGAGGCTAGTGACTGCTCGTCGGCGATGACCTCGTGCTAATCTACAGCGACCTGGCCGACGGCGAGGAACTACAAGACTCTTGAAATAAATGGCCGACTCGCGCTCGATGCCAACCCGATTCATTCTGACCTGAGCCCTTTCCAGGTTGATTTGGGCTCATGTGGCTCGGTGAAGCAACGGGACGGGGCGCGGAGCCCCCGACATAGCGCAGCGTCCCGCCCCGTTGCGTATCGGGAGCGCTGTGGCTGGCGTGAGATTGCCGAGACTGCTATGCGATCGAACGGTGTTGTAGTCGTCTTTCCAGAACGACAACACTTGGCGGGCATGGGCGAGAGAGGTGAACAGCGTTTCGTTCAAAGCTCATCGCGTAGACCATTGAAGCTTTCGACGAAGGCATTCTGCTGCGGCTTACCGGGGGCAATGTACGTATCCATCCGACGAGTACCGCGGGGTAGCCGAGCTTGCAGTGTTCCGGCGTTCAAGGTGAATGGAGCAATCCGTCGGATCTTAGCGTATCAATCGCTTCGGCGAGGGTGAGGCCACGATGGAGGCAGAACCGTTCTCCGGTGTGACGGTGCCACTGGATGTCGAAGCGATTGCGGCTGATCCAGTCGAGGCGGGCGAACGGGGCGTCGAACTCTTCGCCGAGATTCTCGGGGAGGCCGGAGCGGTAGCTTTGAATGAAGCGATATTTGGTGCCGAGCCCCTTTCCCAGGATATCGACGGGATAGTTGAACTGCGTCGGCCGGATAGTGGGCAGGAAGCGGGGCTTCAGGAAGTCGTCGACGAGCTGCTGGCAGGCGGCCGTCACCGCCGATTTATCTGCGGCGGACAGACCGCTCGCTCTCATGTTTCCTCTTGGCTCACGCCGCTTCGACATGCCTCGGCATTGGCCTTCGCCAGTTCCAAAGCAGAAGCTCAGCCAACCTCTGGATAGCATGATCGTTGATGCGCGCCAGCACGTCGGCGAGCCAGCCTGTGGATCGACGTCGTTGAGCTTGGCGCTGCCAATTTGGGTGTAGATCGCAGCCGCACGCCGAGCGCCCTCATCGGAGCCGGCGAAGGTCCAGTTTCTTCTTCCCACGGCCACCACCCTTAGCTCGCGCTCGGCGGCATTGTTCGACATCCACATCGAGGAAGCGGATGAAGGCATCCCGGCGGCTAAGCCGAAGTTTCTACTGTCTTTGACTTGGATGTAGAGTCGGATCAGGGAGTTGCGCCAGGATTTGCGCTTGATTTGTGTCCATGTAAGGGGGCTTTGCGAATCGGCGCGCCTGTGATTCGATTCGGACATGTTCATCGAGACGGTTCCGAATCGTGATTCCCCGCCTGCAGTGCTTCTGCGCGAGAGCTATCGCGACGAGAACGGCCGGACCCAGAAGCGAACGTTGGCCAATCTGAGCAAGCTACCGGACGATGTGGTGGCGATGCTGAAGGCGATCCTCAGGGGAGGCACGCTGATTGGGCCGGGCTCGGATGAATTGCAGATCGAACGCTCGTTACCGCACGGCCATGTTGCTGCGGCGCTGGGAATGATCCGTCAGATCGCGTTGGATCGATTGATTTTGAGCACGGCGAACGACGCTGCGTCGCGGCGCTACTGCGATCTCGTGCTAGCGATGATGGTCGATCGCTTGATCGCGCCGCGGTCGAAGCTTGGCTTTGTGCGCGCAGTGGATGAAGCGACAGCAGTGACAAGTCTGGGCGCGGTTCTGGGCCTTGGCAAGGTCAAGGATTGCGAGGCCTATGAGGCGCTGGATTGGCTCTTGGAGCGTCAGGTCAGGATCGAGAGCGGCTTGGCCCGCCGTCATCTCAAGGACGGCGTTCTGGTGCTTTATGACGTCAGTTCGTCCTACTTCGAGGGCCGCCATTGTCCGCTGGCGCAATACGGCCACAGCCGGGATCACCGAGGCGATCGTCCGCAGATCGTCTACGGGCTGCTCTGCACGCGCGAGGGGCTGCCGATTGCGATCGAGGTGTTCGAGGGCAACAGGGCGGATCCAACCACGCTGAAATCTCAGATCGACAAGGTGAAGTCCCGCTTCGGGATCAAACGCGTGGTGTTGGTCGGCGATCGCGGCATGATTACTGCTGCGAGAATCCGCGACGATCTCAAAGTCTCGAGCCTGGACTGGATCACATGCCTGCGCGCGCCGCAAATACAGGCTTTGGCGCGAGAAGACGGCCCGTTACAGCTCTCGCTGTTCGACGAGCGCGACTTGGCCGAGATCACCTCGCCCGACTTTCCAGGTGAACGGCTCATCGTGTGCCGTAATCGCGAGCTGGCCAAAGAGCGCGCCCGCAAGCGCGAGGCACTGCTCGTTGCGACCAAGAGGGAGCTTGCGCGGGTTCAGGTGCAGGTGCGGCGCAAGGGATCGTCGCTGCGTACCGCCGCCGAGATCGGTCTCGCCGTCGGTGAAGTCGTCAATGCCAAGAAGATGGCCAAGCACTTTGCGCTCGACATCCGCGATGGACACTTCAGCTGGGCCCGCAAGGTCGATCAGATCGCTGCCGAGGCCAAACTCGATGGCATCTATGTCGTGCGCACCAGCGTGCCGGCCGAGGATCTCTCGACTGCGCATGCAGTTCAGGCCTACAAGGATCTCTCGCGCGTGGAGCTGGCCTTCCGTTCGATGAAGACCATTGATCTCGAAATACGCCCAATCCGACACTGGAACGCCGATCGCGTGCGCGCGCATGTCTTCCTGTGCATGCTCGCCTATCACGTCGAATGGCACCTGCGCCAAGCTCTGGCGCCGCTGTTGTTCCATGACACCGATCTGGATGCCGCGCGCGCAGAGCGCTCTTCCCCGGTCGTCTCTACCGAACCCTCACCAGCCGCCAAATCCAAAAAGGCGATTAAGCGCAATGCCAACGGCGAGCCAGTCCACAGCTTCGGCGGCCTCATCGACCATCTCGGCACCATGACGCGCAACACCATGCGCATGCCGCTCGCCAAAAAGCAGCACTTCACACTGCTGTCGAAGTCGACGCCGCTCCAAGAGGCGGCATTCCAGCTCCTCGCCTTCGACCCGAAACGTGTCCAGTAACGGAAAAAGCCAATTCGCCAATTGGCGAGTCGGATCAAGCCGTTACCCATTTGATCAATAAAAACTTCGGGCTAAGGCAGTAGTTGATCGTAAGCGGCGTGTCTCCCGCACCTTGTTGCTGTTGAGCAGATTGGCAATATGCGTTCGTCTTGAAGTGGACGGATTG
>NZ_JBANBK010000148.1:0-11695 GCF_053572325.1 Bradyrhizobium sp. UFLA05-112
CCACACCGGCCCCGCCGCCTCCGCCGGCAGCCCCTGCGCGTCCCACTGCGCCGCCGCCGACCGCAGCTCCGCCGCACGCACCGTCTCCGACACCGCCGCCTCCCGCGCCGGCCCGGCCGACGCCTCCACCACCACCGCCACCGGCTGCGGCTCCGAAGCAGCCGTCACCGCCTCCGGCGGCGGCCCCGCAGCAGCATGCGCCGACACCGCCGCCTCCGGCCACGGCGCCCTCGCGCGTGGCGCCGACGCCAACACCGCCGCCTTCGGCCGCGCCCTCGCGCGTTGCCCCGACACCGACGCCTCCGCCGCCAGCGGTTGCGCCTCCAGCCCGCGTCGCTCCGACGCCAGCACCTGCTCCGACGCCAGCACCGGCAGCGCCAACGACTCGCGCCACGCCGACACCTGCACCAACTGCGACGCCCGCACCTGCTGCACCGGCGGCACCAACGACTCGTGCCACGCCAACGCCTGCGCCGACTGCGACGCCAGCGCCGGGTGGTACGCCGACCCCGCCACCATCCGGGCGTCCGGGCCCGGCACCGACGCCTGCACCGGGTGTCGCGCCAGCACCGACCGCAACACCCGCTCCCGGCGGAGCCACGCCGCCAACCGGCCGCCAGGGCGCAACACCGCCAGCCGGCACACCGCCTGCGCCGCAGGCGGGCGCCCCGGCCCGGCCCACGCCTCCCGCCGGCGCCGCGGCGCCGACTGTCGTCCCTGGCACGGCAGCCGCAACGCCGCCGCCCAACAGGGCGCAATACGCTCCGCCGACGGTTGCGCCGGCCTTCCGGGCCGCGCCTACGGTCGCAGCACCGCTGCCGCCACCGCCGCGCCCCCCACAGCGTGACCTGACGCCGCTCGCGATCGGCGCAGGCGTGGTGGCCGGTGCCGTGATCGGCGCGACCATCGCCGACTACCGCAACCAGCGGCAGGAGATCGTCGAAGGCGGTCGCACCGTCTACACCGAGCCGGACCGCATCATCATCCGCGATCCAGGCGGGCAGGCCTACGTCCGCGGCAACGATCTCTATCGCTTCCGCTATGGCGCCCGCGACATCCGCAGCGAGACGATCGGCGGCGAGACCCGCACCGTCGTGATCCGTCCCGACGGCAGCGAGGTCATCACCGTGGTCGGTCCGGACGGCCAGTTGCTGCGGCGAATCCGCAGGGACCCCGGCGGGCGCGAGATCGTCATCATCGACAACAGCTACCGCGATCCGCGGTCGGTCGGCGGCTTCTATGTCGACGTGCCGCCGCCGGTGGTCAACATTCCCTACGATCGCTACATCGTCGACGCCCAGGAGGCGTCGCCGGACGTGATCTACGAGACCATGGAGGCACCGCCGGTGCAGCGGATCGATCGGCGCTACTCGCTCGACGAGATCCGTTACAGCCCGAATGTTCGCATGCAGATGCCGAGCATCGACGTCAACACGATCAACTTCGAAACGGGATCGTGGACCATCCCGCCGGACCAGGCTGCAAGGCTGCAAGTGATCGCCGACGGCCTCAACCGGGCGATCCAGCGCAACCCGCGCGAGGTGTTCCTGATCGAGGGACACACCGACGCGGTCGGCAACGACGTCGACAATCTGTCATTGTCGGACCGCCGTGCGCAGGCCGCGGCCGAATTGCTGACGCAGCAGTTCGGTGTGCCGGCGGAGAACCTGACGTCGCAGGGCTACGGCGAGCAGTATCTGAAGGAGCAGACGGACGGACCGAGCCGGATCAACCGGCGTGTCACCATCCGTCGCATCACCCCGCTGCTCAATGGCGGTCAGGCCTCGCTGCCACCGCCGCCGCCCGGCACCGCGCCGCCGCGGTGAGGCGAAGCGTACAAATGGCGAAATGGCCGGGAGCGATCCCGGCCATTTTTGTTTGCTCTCGCGTAGGGTGGGCAGAGGCGCGCTCTTCGCGTGCCGTGCCCCCCACTTCTGTTTACAATCGGGGCAAGATGGTGGGCACGCTTCGCTTTGCCCACCCTACGGGAGCATCACCCCTTGTCGCTCTCGAGCCTGAAGATCTGCGAGCCTTCGCCGCCCGACAGCAAGCCGTTCTCGGTGTAGAGCTTGAGCTTGGTGCGGGTGTCGGCGATGTCGAGGTTGCGCATGGTAAGCTGGCCGATGCGGTCGGCCGGCGTGAACGCGGCGTCCTCGACCTTCTCCATGCTCAGCCGCTCCGGCGCATAGGTCAGGTTGGGGCTCTCGGTGTTGAGGATTGAATAGTCGTTGCCACGACGCAGCTCCAGCGTCACCTCGCCGGTGACGGCGCGCGCGACCCAGCGCTGCGCGGTCTCGCGCAGCATCAGCGCCTGCGAATCGAACCAGCGGCCCTGATAGAGCAGACGGCCGAGGCGCAGGCCGCTGACGCGGTATTGCTCGATGGTGTCCTCGTTATGGATGCCGGTGACGAGGCGCTCATAGGCAATGTGCAAGAGCGCCATGCCCGGCGCCTCATAGACGCCGCGGCTCTTGGCCTCGATGATGCGGTTCTCGATCTGATCGCTCATGCCGAGGCCATGGCGGCCGCCGATCGCATTGGCTTCGAGGAACAGCGCGACGGGATCGGCGAAGGTCTGGCCGTTGAGCGCCGTGGGCTGGCCCTCCTCGAAACGCACGACGACCTTCTCGGCCTTGACGGCGCAATCGTCGCGCCAGAACGGCACGCCCATGATGGGATTGACGATCTTGATGCCGCTGTCGAGGCTTTCGAGATCCTTCGCCTCGTGTGTGGCGCCGAGCAGATTGCTGTCGGTCGAGTACGCCTTCTCCGCGCTCATCTTGTACGCAAAACCCTGGGCGGTCATGAACGCCGACATTTCGGCGCGGCCACCAAGCTCGTCGATGAACTGCTGGTCGAGCCAGGGCTTGTAGATGCGCAGGCTCGGATTGGTCAAAAGGCCGTAGCGATAGAAGCGCTCGATGTCGTTGCCCTTGAAGGTCGAGCCGTCGCCCCAGATGTTGACGCCATCTTCCTTCATTGCAGCAACCAGCATCGTGCCGGTCACGGCGCGCCCGAGCGGCGTGGTGTTGAAATAGGTGATGCCGCCGGTCGAGATGTGGAAGGCGCCAGACTGGATCGCGGCGATGCCTTCGTGGACGAGCTGCGTGCGGCAATCGACCAGCCGCGCCTTCTCCGCGCCGAACTCCATCGCCTTGCGCGGGATCTCGTTGTAGTCGGCCTCGTCCGGCTGGCCGAGATTGGCGGTATAGGCGTAGCAGCGCGCGCCCTTCTGCTTCATCCACAGCAGCGCTGCGCTGGTGTCGAGACCGCCGGAGAAAGCGATGCCGACTTTTTCCCCCTTGGGCAGGCTCTTCAGAATCGTAGTCATGGCGCTTCCAATCGGATCTTAAGGGGCTGATGTCGTCTTCGGTTTGGACTTGCGCGATTATCAAATTTCGCGCGCATGGGCACGCCTTTAATGGCTCACATCGACGCCGCCGGGCCGGTTTTGCGGCCGAACAGGCGCAACCGGAGCCGATAGGCCGGCCAGGCCAAGCGGGTCAGGGCGGCATCGACCGCCTCGTCGGAAAACCGTGTCCGCGGCCAGCGGTAGATCAGGGCGTAGGCGAGCCAGATCACGACGAAGGTGACCAGGCCCGCGATCGAGACGTCGGTGAAGAAGTGCCCGCCGAATGCCATGCGCAGGCCGCTGGTGACGGTACCGAACACGACGGCCGCGGCATAAGCGAGCGGCCGCCAGGGCGGCGGCGCCAACGCCGCCGGCGCCAGCGTCCAGAACGCGGTCGCGCCCTCGCCGGAGAAGAACGAGCAGTTGCGTCCGCAGCCGCCGCGCGGATCCCACCACGGCACGAATGGCAGATCGCCGGCGAACTCGGTCACGACCACCGGGCGCGGCCGTCCCCAATAGGACTTGAAGGCGAGATTGGTGAGGATGCCGGCCGACAGCGTCAGCGTCACCAGAAGGAAGACGACCGTTCGTCCCGAGACCATCAGCGGCCGGTCGGGCCTGATCAGCTTGACCACCAGCGCCACGATCGAGGGAGCTGCGAACGCCCAGGCGATCCACATCGCGGCATCGCGCGCGAAGCTCGCCCAGCCATTCAGCTTGAGCGGAAACGTCTTCGTCTCGGGATCGAAGAACAGCGCGGCGAGCTTGAGATCGAGCTCGGGAAAGACGCCGAAGACGACGCCGATCACGAGCCACAGCGCCAGCGCGATGAAGAGTCCGGTCCGGTTCATGGCGCGCGGTTTAGCCGAGCGGAGAGTGGATGAAAACCCCGCCGCAGCTCATTCCGGCCGCGAGGCGGCGGGCAGCGGCGGGGGCGGCTTGCGCGGGGCCGGCGGATGGCGCCAGGCACCGGCGTTGCGACCGGCGATCATCCAGTAGACGACGCCGGCAACGATGCCAGCTCCAGTCATGATTTCCAGGTGGCGGCGAACGATGCCCTCGAATTGCAGCGTCTCGGGATGAAAGGGAATGAGGCCGAGATAGCAGGCAAGCCCGACGAGCCCGCCGCCGACCGCGTAGGCGAGCGCGCTGCGGATATAGAAGGCCTCGGTGATCGCGACAATGACCATCGCCGGCAACAGCGCAAAGCCGGAGACGAAGATGAAGCCAAAGCCGAGCAGGATGTCGATCGTGCCCTCATCGACGGGACCTGCGCCGAGATCGGAGAATTCCGGAAACAGCAGCGCAGCCACGACGATCATGCCGCCGACCAGGCATGAGACCAGAAAACCGATGAAGATCACGACGAGGCGTCCGATCAATGCCATCGGTCGAATCCATCATCATTGAGCGTGAACAGCACCACATCCCCCGCCGTCATGCCCAACCCCGCCTGTGGCCATGACGGATGTTGATGGCCGCTTCATGTCAATCGGTCATCGCCATCGCGCGCAGCGCCTGACGCTCGCGGGCGGAGAGCTTTTCCGTCTCCGACTTGAGCTGGCCGCAGGCGGCGAGGATGTCGCGGCCGCGCGGCGTACGCACCGGCGAGGAATAGCCTGCGTTGAAGATATATTCGGAGAATTTTTCGATCTGGTCCCAGTCCGAGCATTCATAGGCCGTGCCGGGCCAGGGATTGAACGGGATCAGGTTGATCTTGGCCGGGATGCCCTTGAGCAGCTTCACAAGGAGCCTGGCGTCGTCGAGGGAATCGTTGACGCCCTTGAGCATCACATATTCGAAGGTGATGCGGCGCGCATTCGAGGCGCCAGGATAATCGCGGCAGGCCTGCAACAATTCCGCGATCGGATATTTGCGATTGAGCGGTACGAGCTCGTTGCGGAGTTCGTCGCGCACCGCATGCAGCGAGATCGCGAGCATGACGCCGATCTCGTCGCCGGCGCGCACGATGTTCGGCACCACGCCCGAGGTCGACAGCGTGATGCGGCGGCGGGAGATGCCGATGCCCTCATTGTCTCCGACGATGAGCAGCGCATCGCGCACCGCGTCGAAATTGTAGAGCGGCTCGCCCATGCCCATCATCACGATGTTGGTGACGAGGCGCGTGCCGTTCTCGCGATCGGCCCAATCATTCAGGCGATCGCGCGCCACCATCACCTGCCCGACGATCTCGCCGGCGGTGAGGTTGCGCACCAGCCGCTGCGTGCCGGTGTGGCAGAACGCGCAATTCAAGGTGCAGCCGACCTGCGAGGAGACACACAGCGTGCCGCGATCGGTCTCGGGGATGTAGACGCACTCGACCTCGTGCGCCCTCTCGACATTGTCGCCGCTCGGCAGGCGCAACAGCCATTTGCGGGTGCCGTCGCTGGAGATCTGCTCGGCCACGACTTCGGGCCGATCGACGGTGAAGTGCTTTGCGAGCTCGGCGCGGATGTCCTTCGAGATCGAGGTCATCTCGTCGAAACTCTTGGCGCCGCGGAAATAGATCCAGTGCCACAATTGCTGCACGCGCATCTTGCGCTGCGCGGGCGCAACACCGATCTCGCCGAGGCGTTCGGCCAGCTCGCTGCGCGACAGGCCAATGAACGAGGGCCTCGCCGGCGGCACATAGGTTTCGAGCGGAGTCTTCTCCAAGGGTAGCCCGGCTGCGGCAACGGTATTGGTCAATTGAACGCTCATCGTGGTTCTGGCTTGAGAAAACTCGCCCCCCTCTTCCTGAGGAGCGTGCCTTGCACGCGTCTCGAGGGATGAAGGCCCGGATCAAGCACCTCGGCCCCGCGGTTCGAGACGGCGCTTGTGCGCCTCCTCACCGTGAGGGGAAACAGTGTTCAAATAGGCGTTCGAAAGTCCCCAAACAACGCCAAAATAGCTCGAAACCGCGCTACCGCTTGCAGTCCTGCGCTATACGATCAAGGGCCTGCGCGAGGCCCTTGAGCGAGAAGGTGTCGGAGGTCTCGGTCCCCTTGGCCGAGACGCCCTTGACCACGAGATCGGCGGATTTGCGCATGGCCTCGACCATCCGCTCCTCCTCTGCCGCGTTCTTGATCCAGAGGCCGTCGCCTTGCGTATACATCGCGTAGGACGCGCCCCCGACCTCGAGCGTCGATTCCGAGCCCGGCTTCAGCGCGTAGCCGATCATGACCGAGACTTCGTTGCTGACCTTCTCCGACGGCCGGGTCGAGACGAAGGCGTAGGCCGGATCGCGCGGGCGGTTCGGCGGATTGGTCTTCGATGACGAGGGTTTTGCCAGCGCAAAACAGACTTTCTTGCCGTTTGGCGTCGCCGCATAGGCACCCCAGGTGCCGAACTGGCCGATCAGGGTCGGTTCCGCGCCCCCTGCAATGGCCGGGGGCGGCGTCACCGGCTTGCTCTCGGGCTTTGCGGCCGTCTTGGCAGCCGCGGCCGGCTTAGCCGCTGTTTTGGGCGCCGCTTGCGCCGGTTGCGCGGTTTGCGCGGTTTGCGCGCGCGCAAGATCGGCCGTCCCGCACGCCACCACGCCAGTCATCAAGGATAAAAGGAGCACCCGCCACATTCTGGAGTGGTTCCCTCAATATTGTGACTGGAAGATGGCCCGGTCGGACTTTGTCCCACGGCCAAAATAACCGGTAAGCGCCTGATTCGGAACGAGGTTACAGGGAAGAAAGTCCTAGCCGATGGTCTAACTCTTGGACCTTGCGGCGTGCTGCGCGGCCCATTGCGCCTCGGTCCAGCCGAGCAGGTCCTCGGCGCCGGAACTGCGCAGATGGGCGCCGCCGTCGATCACCACCATTTCGCCATTGATGTAGCCGGCGCGGTCCGACACCAGAAAGCTGGCGAGATCGGCGAGCTCGGCATGCTCCCCGGTGCGGCCCAGCGGATTGCGCGACGTCCAGCCCTCATCGCGGCCCGCCGGGCGCAGCTGGCCGGAGGCGCCGGTTGTCGGGAACGGTCCCGGTGCAATCGCCACGGTGCGGATGCCCTTCGGGCCCCATTCCACGGCGAGGCTCCTGGTCATCGCAAGCACAGCCGACTTCGCCATCGCGGAAGGCACGGTGAAGGCGCGGCCGGTGATGGTCGAGGTCGAGAGGATGGAGAGCACCACGCCCCTGTGTGCGCCTTCGATCCAGCGGCGGCCCGCCGCAAGCGTGCAATACATCGCGCCGTGCAACGTCGGCGCCAGGATCGCGTCCGCCGCACGGAACGAGAGACGCTCGCTCTGCGCGATGAAGGTCGCGGCCGCATTGTTGACGAGGATATCGAGCGGCGCCTCGCGCCAGGTCTGATCCATCAGACAATCGACCGCGGCACCGTCGCGGATATCGCAGACGATGGTCGTGACCTTGCCGCCGATCTCGTTTCGCATCTCGCTGGCCGCAGCCTCGAGGCGATCGAGCTTGCGGCCGCAGATCACGAGCTCGGCGCCGAGCGTGAGGAAGCGACGCGCCATCGCAGCACCGAGTCCGGAGCCGCCGCCGGTGACCAGGATGCGCTTGTCGCTGAGCAGGCCCGTTTCAAACATCGTTTGAATCCTCCGCGCTGTATTGTGGCCCGGCTTCAAATCCGGCAAAAACGAGCCCAACAATAATTCCGATCTCGAAACGCCAACATGTCTACGAACGTGTGTCTCAAGAAGGTGTCGCCATGAAAGCCATCCTCTGCTCGCAATATTGCCAACCCGACGATCTCGTCCTGGCCGATGTGCCGGATCCGGTGGCAGGGCCCGGCGAAGCCGTGATCGCGATCAAGGCGGCGGCGTTGAATTTCTTCGACATCCTGATGATCCAGGGCAAGTACCAGATCAAGCCACCGTTCCCGTTCTCGCCGGCCGCCGAGGTCGCCGGCGTGATCGAGAGCATCGGCTCCGGCGTGACCGATCTGAAAGTGGGCGATCGCGTGGTGGCCTCCTGCGGCCATAACGGCGCGCGCGAGAAGATCGCGCTGCCGGCCGCTTCGATCGTGAAGATTCCGGACAATCTCGATTATGACCGCGCGGCCGGCATCATCATCATCTACGGCACCGCGCTGCATGCGCTTGAGGATCGCGCGAGCCCGAAGCCGGGCGAGACGCTCGCGGTGCTCGGCGCAGCCGGCGGCACCGGCTTGGCGGCCTGCGAGCTCGGCAAGCTGATGGGGCTGAAGGTGATCGCCTGCGCCTCGTCGGACGAGAAGCTCGCCTTTGCGAAAGCGCACGGCGCGGAGCTGACGCTCAATTACGGCAAGGAAGATCTGAAGGAAGGACTGCGCAAGCTCACCGACGGCAAGGGCGTCGACGTCATCTTCGATCCCGTGGGCGGTGCTTACGCGGAAGCCGCGCTGCGCGCGATCGCGTGGGAAGGCCGCTTCCTGGTGATCGGCTTTGCCGCCGGCGACATTCCAAAGATGCCGCTCAATCTCGCGCTGCTGAAGGGTTGCGATATCCGCGGCGTGTTCTGGGGCGCATGGACGCGGCTCAATCCAGCGAAGAACCGTGCCAATCTGGAGAAGCTCGTGAAGTGGACGGCGGAAGGCAAGATCTCGTCCCACGTCGACCGCACCTTCCCCCTGGCGCAGACCGCGGATGCGCTGAAAGTGCTGGCCGGCCGTCAGGCGATGGGCAAGGTGATCCTGCATCCCTGACGTCGCGCGGCTGTTGCCAAACGTTGCTGAGCCTGGCTGCCGTGAGGCGTTAGACGTATACGGAGAAGCCGCGGCGCACTGGATTCCCGGCTTGTCGCCTACGCCGAAGCTTCGGCGAGCCAAGACCTCACGCCCCGGCGAAGCCGGGTCGCGGTGAATGACACTGCAGAACGTGACGAAGCCAACGTGCCACTCTCACACAGCGAATCACCGGATTTAAGGTTAAGGTTCCCTCAACCACTGCGATTAAAATTGCGGTGTGCTCCCCGCTGTTGCCTCAATCAAACCTAAATCTTTCCTGATTCGCACAAACGGTGGTCGTCTTTTGGGCTGAATCGGACGGCGATTTACCGGTTCCAGTGGCGGGGGCTTCTGGACAACCATAAGAAGACTATACCCGGGATGCCCCCAGCGCGTTGCGTTCAGTATTCGGGGAGCATTACACCATGGAGACGACGGCCTACCGTCTGTCCAACACGTCTCGAGCGTTCGACGTCGAGCAAGTGGCGACCGATCCGAACGCCATGCCCTATCATCTGGCACAGGCTGACCGGACCGAGCTTTCGCCGCACGATCCGATCCCGCTGTTTCTGTCCGATCCGCAGGGCACGCCGGATCCACGAGAGTTTACGCCCCGCCGGGTGCGGCGCATTGGCCTCGCAACGCAGATCGTGGCCAGCGTGCTGGCCGCATCCGCGATCGCCGTGCTGGTCGTGCTGTTTCAATCCGACGTCAGCCGCCTGTATGCAGTCTATGCCACGGCCTGGATCGGGAGCGTGTCGGCGGAGCAGCCGACCACACCTCCGGTCCCGGTCGCACGCCAGGCTCCGCTAAAGGACCCGGCCCGGGTGTCGAACCCGATGCAACTCGCGAGCGCAGAAACCCGCGAGGCGATCGCGCCGTCGACGCCGAGCCGCGAGGCGATCGCGACCGCCTACCAGAACGCGCTGCAAGCGCAGACGCCGACACAGGCACCGACACAGACCGCCGCCGCACCCGCCGCGTCGGTCGCGCCACCGCCCGCACCGCCGGCGCCACCTCAGCCCGTCAAAACGCTCGACGCCGATACGCTGGCCGGGCTGATGACGCGCGCCAAGAGCCTGATGGCGATCGGCGATATCGCCGCCGCCCGGCTGCTGCTCGAGCGCGCGGCGAATGCGCAGGACCCGACAGCGGCGTTCGTTCTGGCGCAGACTTTTGACCCAGCCGTGCTCGGCACCAAGGATACGCGCAGCATCACCGCGGATCCGGCCGCTGCACGGAGCTGGTACCAGAAGGCCGCCGCTCTCGGATCCGCGGAAGCACGGGCGCGCCTTACGCAACTTCAAGAATAAGACTTCAAGAATAAGACTTAAAGACAGCAGGGAACATCATGCGTAACGCTCTGAAAGTGGCGCTTGCCGCCATAATTGCGATGTGCGGCCTGTCGGCACGGGCCGAGCAGACCGAATACGACCCCAGCAAGGTCTCGGACAGCCTGAAGGCGATCTTCCAGTTCGGATCGGTCTCGACCAAGCAGGCGTTGAACGCCAACACGGTCACGCTGATCACGGGCACCATCGGCGGCACCTATGTGCAGTTCGGCGCCGACCTCGCCTCCGTGCTCGATGACGGCAACAAGCTGCGCGTGCTGCCGATCGTCGGCCGCGGCTCGGTGCAGAGCGTCGCCGACATCCTGTTCCTCCAGGGTGTCGATCTCGGCATCGTTCGCGCCGACACGCTCGACTATCTCGAGCGCAAGGGGTTTGCGAGCGACATCAAGAAGCAGTTCACCTATGTGACCAAGCTCTACAACGAGGAAATGCAGGTCATCGCGCCGAAGTCGGTTGCGACGCTAAAGGATCTCGAGGGCAAGAAGGTCAGCGTCGACTTGCCCAACGGCGGCACCTTCGTCACCGCGCTCACGGTGTTCGAGCGGCTCGGGATCAAGGCGGACTTCGTCTATATCGAGCAGCGCATCGCAATGGAGAAGCTGAAGGCCGGCGAGATCGACGCGGTGATCGTGGTCGGCGGCAAGCCGTACAAATCGGTCTCGACCTTCAACAATGACGGCCGCTTCCATCTTGCGGGCGTGGACTACGCCAAGCCGCTGCAGAGCGACTACCTGCCCGCAACGCTGACGGCAAAGGACTATCCGAACCTGATCAAGGATGGCGAGACGGTCGATACGATCGCGGTCCCGGCCGTGCTTGCGGCCTATAATTGGGGGCCGAAGACGGATCGTTACCGCAAGATCGCACTGTTCGTGGACGCGTTCTTCACGAAATTCCCGACGCTGCAGAACCCGCCCTTCCATCCCAAATGGAAGGAGGTCTCGCTCGCGGCCCCGTTGTCGGGCTGGAACAGGCTGCCGGTGGCGCAGCAATGGCTCGACAGCCACGGCGTCGAACCGGTCGCGCGCCAGCGCTTCGAGACGTTCCTGAAGCAGAACCCGACGGCGGCAAAGGTGTCCGACACCGACAAGGAAGCGCTGTTCAAGCAATTCCAGGCTTGGGAAGCGCAGAACAACGGCTCGCGGGCGCAGGCGAGGTCGGACAAGAAGTAGAACGGGGACTCTCACCGATGGTCGTCCTGGTTTGCGCCAGGACGACGTTGGGACGGCGCGCAACATATTTCTCGATGTCGTCGCCCGCGAAAGCGAAAGCGGGCGATCCAGTACGCCGCGGCCTCTCGATTCAGGCAGAACTGTCTCTGGAATACTTGTATGGGCTTGGTCAAGGATGAGTG
>NZ_JBANBK010000149.1:0-11569 GCF_053572325.1 Bradyrhizobium sp. UFLA05-112
CCGAACCTGATCACGATCACTGGAATCCGTGATCACCATCGTCTGGAATCACTGATCACCATCCCTGGAATACGCAGTTCGACCGGACAGTCGCGCTTGGCATGGGAAAATAGGTGAATACCCGCATTGAGAGGTGGAACAAAAGACCCATCAAAGCGAGCCAACCTGAATGATTGCCGCGTTCTGATCATCGAGGACGAGTAATTTCTGGGCAATGACCTCGCCAAAGCGTTTCGGTCGCTCGGCGCTCGCGTGATCGGACCACTCGCCGAACTCAACGATGCGAGCCACCAGGCAAGACGGTTTCGATGGCAAGGTGATTGATATCAGCCTGCGCGGGGAATGTGCTTATCCGGTCGCGGACGAACGTGCTGCGTTCCCGGCAGGCCTCTTGCGCTCATCAACAAAAGGCGCTCTCCCGCTCTGGCCACATTCGTCGCTTCAACTGCCGTTTTCTTCAGCTGAGACTATCAGGGTGTAACTTTCCCATGAGTGAGATTGTGTCGGGTTCGATGCGCGTCTTGAGCGTCGCCCGTCAGTCGTGAATAGCCGGTCAGGCCTTACGACGTGGCTACGTCGGCGGAAACGGAATGGGTCGCGCTATCGAGCCTGAAGCGCGTGATGGGCTCCCTGCCTTGACTTCATATTGATCGGCAAGCCTCAAGAGGCGTTGCTTGGTAAACGGACAATAAGGAGTAGGGGTTTTCTTCGTGACCGAAGATAGGGTTGCGCCCTCAGGCGGCTTTTCGTTTTCCCTCCGGATGACGATGAAGAGTTTTTGAAGGGGAGGGGAAACGCGTGAATCGCCCCCCGCTACCCCACGCATGACCCACTATTATGGTGGGCCTGCGGAAAGACCTCCCCGCCGATAACATACCACTGAGTACGAGCCTTTCGATATCGCGCAGGTAGACGATCCTGCGATGTGAACAGCTCCTGCTCTCGCGAACCGCCGAACAACGAATCCTTGTCCTTCCGGTCGCGTCACGATCGTGAATCGACGCAATTCGAAGCTGTTCATCATTCTTCAACTTGTCTTCCCATCCACCCTTCATTGTCCCGTCCTGTCTCGCGAGCAGTTGGACCTTCGCAGCAACGGGCTTCACATTCTTTGGCAATTCCTGCTCAGCCTCATCGGGCGCGTTGTTATCAAGCGATGAGGTAACCACGTCGGCATCGAGTGGCGTAACGCTTAGCTCATCACTCACGAGCGCGCGGAATTGCTTCTTGCATGCGATTTTCTCGCCCAACTGCACGTCGGCGTCGTTCACGTCCCAGACAAGTTCATTTTGGTCGTGCCGGAGGACGGCTTGGAGTTGTCCTGCCACGTGTCTGGCCGAAAGAAAATCGCATGGGGGTAGCGTTCGACTAGGATCGGTCGAACCGCTCGATTGGCCCGACTACGTTTGTTAGTCAGCCCCGTAAATATCCCAAGTGCTTGGGCTCGGCAGATCGGGTAGCGCTCAGCTATGCGAAGCGGCGAGCAACGACCAATCTGCGAGAAGTGCGAGCGCGAGATGACTCGCGTTGGCAAACTGCCGCCGGTCGGTAATCGTGAGGCTGTTGTGGTCTATCGGTGCGTTCCTTGTAAGCGAATAGCCTCCATCCCTCCGGCTCAGTAGTTCTACGGAGTACCGGTCGTTGTATGCTCAAACGTCATTTTTCATGAGCTTTTTCGAATGAATATCAAAGCCGTTATGGCAAGGATTATCGAAGCTGAGCTACTGGCACGCGGCGTACATTCGCTGGCGCCGTCCGATTGCGAACAGATCGTGGAGCGGATGGTAGAGCAAATCTGCGAACTAGAACCGAAGCTAGGCGCGAGATAAGAACGACGAGCCGTGAGCGGCTGGAAGCGTCCGTTTGACGATCCGATAGCATTGCCCAACGGCACGCAGTTACCTAAGCGCGAACACGACGCGCCGGAATGGTTGGTAGCGATTGAAGCGCTGATGCTTGTTGCTGAGAAGGGCGGCCCGACAATGTTTTGCCCGCATCGCATTCAAGCGCGCGTTGAATCACGGGAATAAGGCCGATCGGCGGAAGAGGCAGGCGAAGGCATACAGGGTTGGTGCGATCATCGCCGCTACACCTACGTCCTTACCTATGTGATTTCGAGCAGACATTGAGCAAGAAGCGTCTTCTCGCGCTCTGATCGAAACCAATAATTGCGGTCACGGCCGGGATCGGGGCGGCTTTTTTGAGCCGACGTGAATTGCTTCACACTGATTTCTGGGACCGATCCTAAAATCGTGGCGCGCAATGACGCGCTCCTCGCTAAGGAACTAGGAATCCATTTGCCGGGCCGCTGTTGTGCGGCTAACTCTGCTTCAGCAGGGGACGGTAAATGCAAACGAAGGCGCGCGAGTACATTGATTTTTGGGTCGAGAACAGCATTCACGCCGCTGAGCAGTACGGAACTCCCGGCTCTTCGCAGGACGTGAGCGAATTAGTCGGTCGTCTTATCGAAGGGGCGAAGGAGCAAGGCATTTCCCAAAAAGCTATGGAGAAAGAGGTCGGTGGCTTGACGGACTATGTCCGTGACAAACTCGCGACTGCGAACAAAGTCGAGAAGGATCGCCGCGAGTGAGCTAGAACGGGATTGTTCGACGATAGTCAAGCCGAAAAGCGGCCCGTGCATTGCTTGGGTGGTCACAAGCTTATCTAGCGCAGGGCTGCAAAATGCACCGCAACACGCTAGCCGATCTTGAAGGCGGCAAACGTTGTTCGTCGTGATGAATGAGCTCAGCAACGCCGGAATGAATTCACCGAAACTGGCGTTCAACTTCGGAAGCGCCGTCCCGCGTGTCAAAAAGTAGCGCTCAACCTAAGGTAGTCAATTTTGGATGCCGATCCCCCGGCTTAGGGGGCAATGTTGCAGGTCGAATGACAGGAGACCACCGCAGCTAATGCGCGTCGTCAGCGAGGCCAAAGCACGGCCGCCGGGGCCTTGCTTCTTGAGCCGAAACCTAAAATTAACCGCGCAGATTCCGCAAAAAAATTTTTGCGGAGCTCTTGAAATGGACCCCGGTTTTTCTAATTCGTTTTTTGCCGCTTGCGGGCGGTGCCGGGCGCCAGCTTTTGGGACCGGCGGACTGAACAGGGCGCCAGACAGGGTCCTGAACTGATGTCTTGCGCGCCTTCGTATCCATCTTGCTCTTAGGAGGACTTGGCTATGAGGACTTACGATTTTGCTCCCCTGTGGCGTTCGACCATTGGCTTCGATCGCCTTTTCGATCTCCTCGACGAAACCCAGCACAGAATGGAGGATAACTACCCGCCCTACAACATCGAGCGGCTGGGCGAAGATCGCTACCAGATATCCTTGGCGCTGGCTGGTTTCAGCCCGGATGAGATCGCCGTGACCGCCGAGCAGAACGTGCTCACGGTGGAAGGTGGCAAGAGCGATAAGGACCAGCACGAGTACCTCTACCAGGGTATCTCGGCCCGACCGTTCAAGCGGCAGTTCAACCTTGCCGATTACGTGCAGGTGAAGACCGCGACGTTCGACAACGGTCTGCTGCGGGTCGAGCTCGTCCGCGAAATCCCCGAAGCCCTGAAGCCCCGGCGCATTGCAATCGACGGTGGCGCTTCAGCCAGGCAAATCATGCAGAAGGCGGCCTGAGCCGCGTCTTGCCTGATCGTGTCACGCGCGGGCAGCATCCGCCCACGCATCAATAGGCTTCATGTCAAGGAGGATACCATGGGTGTTCGTGACCTTATTCCACGGACGAAAGGCCAGCAGCTCTCGACCGGACAGGAGGCTTTCGATCCGTTCTTCACGCTTCATCGCGAGATGAACCGGCTGTTCGACGACGTCTTTCGCGGAGTCGGTTCGTTCGGACGATCGGCCAATCCGCTGACGGAAGGCCAGTTCGGCTGGCCCCGGCTCGAACTCAGCGAAACCGATAAGGTTATGACTGTTTCCGCTGAACTGCCGGGTCTCAGCGAAAAGGACGTTCAGGTTGAAATCGCCAACGGCGTTCTTTCTATCCGCGGCGAGAAGAAGGTCGAGCGAAGCGACGAATCGAAATTCGTCAGCGAGCGGTATTACGGATCGTTCCAACGTCAGATACCGCTGGAGGACATTGAAGAAGACAAGGCCCAAGCAGATTTCAAGAATGGCGTCCTGACTGTGACGATCCCGAAGTCAGAGCAGTCAAATCGCAACGTCAAACGCATAGCTATCAACACTAACTGACGCCGAAGGCGGCGGCGTCTCGCCGCCGCCCCAAACCCATAGCAACTCGTCTCTCGACGAAAGGAGCAAATGGAGACAAGAAATGAGCGAGGCTGATCGTATTGCCAAGTGTGCTGATTCCTTCCATCCCGTATTCCACTACGATTCCCCGGACAGCGTATTGAACGATGCCGAACTTTCGACAGACGAGAAGCGAGTGATCCTCTCGTCCTGGGCGTCGGATATGTACGTCGTCGAATCCCACCCAGCGCTTCGTGAAATCCCCGCTATCCCACACAGACTGCGTTTGGACGACATCCTCGCGGCACTCAAGCAATTGGACGACGAGAATGATCCGCCGCCTCGTGGTGGGATGGCCATGCGGGTGTCTCGTTTGAATAGCCTCGATTGCGGCTGTTTCGACAAGCCGCAGCCTTCCATCGGAGGGCGGGCCGCCACGATACCGTATCGATCGACTCAACCTTCACGCCCGCACGGTCATCCGCGGTGGACGCGCGAGGCGAATGTGAGGCGATATCGCAAGCTTCTCAACACACAGCTGACCGATATTGAACGCAACTTCATACAGCGACGGCTAGCCGAAGAGTTGCAGGCTTAATTAGTCGTCAAGGGCCAACTCGAACCGAGTTGATCGGAGATGTCTGCGATCGATGAAAGCCCCAGCGAGATCAGATCAGTGCGAAACGACATTTGGCGTGGTCGCAGGCTGCTTCAGGCCGATCTGTCCGATGCTGAGCGAGCAATCATTGACAAACGGCTGCTTGAACAGCGGCGAACTTTTGAATTGCTGTTAGCCTCTACGTTCCCTTTAGCGTTGAAGCTCTGAAGCAGTTCGGGGAAACTATAAACCACCACGCCAGGAGGAATTAGGTATGACTGCAGGCTCGTTAGCTCAGGTCAAGATGGGCACGGAAGCGCTTGCTCTTTGTGTGGCCGGTGTCTTGTGCGAACGCGATCCATCTCTGTTGGCCGCCTTTCGAGAAAGAGTACAAATGCTCAGTCGCGTCCTCGAAGATCGCGGAGACCATGAAGCGGCGGCAATGGTTAGCGCATTTGGGAGAACGTTGGTCGATCCCGCATTCAGGTGTCTCCCGAACTAGTCGGTGCAAAAATCCAATGACAAGATTTCCTGTAACCGCTGCAGGTCATGTTGCCCTCGAAGAGGAGTTGAGGCACCGCATTCGAGTCGCGAGACCTTGCCTTGTTCAGAGAATCCAGCAGTCGATTTCCGACGAGGCCAACCTGATTGAAAACTCGGAATACCAGGCTGCGCTCGCGGAGCAAAAACTTAATGAGGCTCGAATCGCCGACTTGGAAGACAAGCTCGCGCGCGCCGAAATCGTCGACGTATCGAAGCTTTCCGGCGATACGATAAAGTTTGGCGCCACAGTGACGCTGATTGATGACGACACCGGTGAGAAGCGGATCTGGCAGATCGTCGGTGAGCCCGAGGCCGAAGCGAAGGAGGGCCGGATTTCAGTGACTTCACCGATCGCTAGGGCTCTGATCGGCAAGACCAAAGGCACGACGGTACTCGTCGAAGCCCCGGGTGGCGCGAAGGCTTACACTGTCCGGAAGGTGGAGTGGTTCGAGGACAAGCGAAAGAAACGATAGCTGGTGTGATGGCAAAGCTCCATCTAACGATGCTTATGCGACACGCTGTAGGCAAATTAGGACGGCCACCATGCCGACTAGCGCTCACTACAATCAGCTCCCAGCCAGTGAGGAAGAACGGAACTACCTCAATCGTTGATCCGTGAAGACTTCGAGCGATGCCATCCCGGTGAGACGCTTGAAGACTTTAAGCGGCGAGCCTCATTTTCGAAGGAGGACAGGGGACTGCTGCGCGACTGGATGGCAATCGCGGCGCGACGCGCCGCGGCTGATCAGGCCAAGCGACTGACCTCAACGGCGTAGGGGTACCGCCGGTTGGCTTGGAGTCTGGGAGGCGGGCACCTCCTCGTCTCGGGAGACGTGTTGAAGTCGTGTGGCGGGTTTGTTGCCTGCCTAGCAACCTTTGGCGTTGGTACAAAAGGGCGGTACCCAGCGCACGTCCTGCTCTAGTCCGCCGGCTCCGAGACGAAGAGGGGGCCTTTTCGGCGATCGGCGAGGCCCTCGGTCGCTGGCGCGGCCCGCAGCCTTTGGCGAGGAAGCGATTTCGAGTCGACCGGGTTCAATAGCAACTGCACCGGTCGCATTCGTTCGCGCGGGGCCGATGGCAGAAAGCGGGCGATCAAATCAGCCATCAGCGGACGTCTGTGCCCCGGCTGTACCCTGAGATTTCCGGGGCACAGATGATGGGAGACGGCAAGGTAAATTGTTGATTTTGTTGCGTTTTTGGTGGGCGCACAAGGGATCGAACCTTGGACCTCTCCCGTGTGAAGGGAACGCTCTCCCGCTGAGCTATGCGCCCGGGACCATTGTGCCGGCCAGGCGGTTGGCCGACCGGCACGTCAGAGCCCGCGATTTAGAAGTGCGGGCCAAAGGTGTCAAGTTTTCAGGCGCCGTCGCGTCGGAAAACTGTCCGTAAACCTCGCAAATCCGCTGCGAAGGTTGGAATTCCGGCGGTTTCACGCCCCCTGCTGGCGGGCGCGGGAGGCGTGGGCCTGAAGCGCGCGGATGCGCTCGGCGAGCGTGCCGCCGCCCTCGGGCAGGCTGGTCGCGGCCGCGCCGTTCGCGGTAGCGCCATTGGCCGGACGAGGGGCAGGCTTCGAGGCCTGGCCTGCTTCGGCCGCGAGCAGCGCCTCGATCGGCGAGTTCGGGCCTTCGAGCTGCATCGCGAGCTTGGCCACCTCGGCGGCGATATCGTTGATGCGCTCGCGCAGCAGCGCGTTCTCCATGCGCTCGGTCGCCCAGGAGCTCTCGGCCTGCTGCTGGATCGCGTTAATGTCGCGCTGCAGCTTGCCGCGCTCGTCGCGCGCGGCCTTGAGCTGCTCCTCGAGCGCAGCCTTCTCGCTGCGCAGCGCCTCCAGCGCCGGCGACTTGTTCCCGGCGCTCAGCCCGGCGATCTCGGTGCGCAGCTCCTTGATGGTGCGCTCGGCCGTCTCCTGGCCCTGGCGGAGCTGGTTGTTCTCATAGTCGCGCTCGGCGAGCAGCTTGCCTTGCGTTGCGAGCCGGCCCTCGAGATCGGTCACGCGGCCGGACAGCATCTCGGCCTCCTTGACCTGCACGATCAGCTGGCGGTCGAGGTCGGTGACGCGCTGGCTCAGATTCTCGACGCGCCCGCGCGCGTCCTGTAGCTCGCGCGAAGCGGTTTCGGACTCCGAGCGCTCCTGCGCCAGCCGCGCCTGTGTCGAGGCGAATTCCTTCTCGGCGTCGCCGACCCGATTTTTCAGTTGCTCGATCTGCGTACGCACCGTGACCAGCTCGACCTGGCGGCTTTCCGCCATCATCGAACGGTCGGAGAGCTCATGGTTGATCTTGGCGAGTTCGCCCTGCTTGTCGGTTAGCGCCTGCTCGGCGGTGCGCAGCGCCTCTGTCTTGGTGTTGAACTCCTCCTCGGTGGCGCGGAGCTGCTCCTTCACCGCCTTCTCGCGCGCCTCCAGCGCGAAGATCGTGGCGTTCTTCTCGCCAAGCTCGATCTTCATGCGGTTGATGGCATCGCTCTTCTTGCCGAGCTCGGCAAGCTGGCTCGTGGTCTTGTTCTTGAGCTGATCGACGCTCATCTCCAGCCGTCGCGCGGACATTGCGAATTCGGCGCGGAGCTGGTCCTTGTCGGCCTGGATCTCGGCCATCGACAGCGGCGTTGCCGCCTCGAGTCGGCGCGTGGTCAGGCGCACCGCGCGGTTATGCACGAGCGGCACGATCGCGAGCCCGCACAGCATCGAAAGCAGGAAACCGATCGCAAGGTACATGATCGGTTCGACCATGAGCCAGAACTCCCAGAGACAAGGAAAAATTTACCAAAGACCATGCCATGGCGGGCCGGCAAAAAGCCAGCCCCGGCCCGTCGTTAACGTGAATCGCTAACCGAAAAAGCTCGCAACGGCTCCATCCATCCCGCGCGCCGCGATGCTGAAGTCATGCTGCTGATTTGCCCGACGTGTCAAATGGTTCCGTAAGACGCGCAACGCATCGCGCCGGTGGTCACCCGCTACTTTGCATGGGGTTGTTTTCGATGTTTTTTGTCTGCCAGACGCCAAGGCCCCCGGGCGAATTCTCTAGAACGGGTTCCAGGTCGCGCGAGGGGTGTATTTCAGGTAGCCGATATTGGCCCCGAGTCGCAGGCCGATTCCGGACCGGATCGGCACCAGCACGATGTTGTTGGCGGTCAGCGCCGTCATGCCAAAGCCGCCGATGATGTAGGCGGAGCCGTCGATGCCGGCGAAGCGCTGGTAGATCGCGTTGGTGGCGGGCAGGTTGTAGACCAACGTCATGGTGCGGGCGCCGTCGCCGCCCCAGTCGAAGCCGAGCGAGGGTCCTTGCCAGAAGACCCTGAGGTCGCCGGCGTTCTTGGTGTAGAGCGTGCCTTCGCCATAGCGCAGGCCTGCGACGAAGGCGCCGGAACCTTCCTCGCCCAGGATGTAGCCGTTCGGCAGGCCCCATTGGCTGACCGCCTTCTCGATGATCGAGGCGAGCCCGCGCGAGACGTTGCCGAAGAAGCGGTGCCCGGCGTTCACCAGCTCGTCCGGCCCATAGGTGTTGGGCGTCGGGGTCCGCTGCGGCGGCGGCAGGTTGGGCGGCGGAGGCTGCTGTGCGGAGGCCGGCACGATCCAACCCACCAGCGCGGCGAGTGCGACCGCGGCGAGGCGTGATGCGAAAGTCATAAAAGAACCCCTGGTATCGAATCCGGTCGCACCCTTAACCTGACGCCAACAGGCGAGGGCTAGGGTTGCGCCGATGTCCCCTCGACTCGGATGTTATCCGCAGCAACTATGACGGCACAACGGCAGGAAGATAGCCCTCTGCGCCCCGGAATCGCCTTGATCGGCCCCTGGATCGCCGTTTTGGTCGGCCTTTGGTTCGCTTTTTACGGTCCGGCCGTCGAGGCCGCCACCACCGAGCGGATCGTGGTCAACCGCTTTTCCGGGGTGGCCATCGAGGGATTCGACCCCGTGGCCTATTTCGTCGACGGTGGGGCCGCTCTCGGCACGGCCGAGTTCGAGGCAAGCCTGTGGGGCGCGGTCTGGCGGTTTCGGAACGAGGGCAACCGGGCGGAGTTTTTGGCCCATCCCGAGGTCTATGGACCGCAGTTCGGCGGCTATGATCCCACCGATATCGCCCGCGGCGTCGTCATCGCCGGCAATCCCCGCTTTTTTGTGATCTCGGCCCAGCGGCTCTATCTGTTCAGCCGGGAGGACAGTCGCGACGCCTTTGCCGCCGATCCCGAGCGTTTCCTCTACGAAGTCGGCAAGCGCTGGCCCGCGCTCCAGGATCAGCTCAGCCAGTAACGTCGCAGGCACCCTGCGGGTCGCCCCAGGCGATGAACTCCGGCACGATGAAGCTTTCACGCCTCTCGCCGAACCGGATCTCGCCGCCCGTGCCGTCGGTGACCTTGCCGCCGGCGGCGGTGACCACGGCGCAGCCGGCGCCGACGTCCCATTCCGAGGTTGGGCCGAGGCGGGGATAGATGTCGGCGCTGCCTTCGGCGATGCGCCCGAACTTGACGGCCGACCCTGCCGTTTTCCTGACCGCACCGGGCCGGCCGGCAATGAAGGCTTCGCTCCGGGCATCACAATGCGAGCGGCTGACCGCGGCAACCCAGGGCTCGCCGGGCTTCGGCAGCTTTCGGCTCCGGATCGGCTCGGCAACGGCGATGATAGCGCCATTAAACGTCACGCGCTCCGCGCCGTGTCCGACGATGCCGCGCCAGAGCAAGCCAAGCGCGGGCGCGCTGACGATGCCGAGCAGCGGCACGCCGTCGGTGACGATGGCAAGATTGACTGTGAACTCGTCGCGGCCGGCGACGAACTCCTTGGTGCCATCAAGCGGATCGACCAGGAAGAAGCTGCCCTGAAACGGCGGCGTTGCAAGCTGGGCCCGCTCTTCCGACAGGGTCGGCGTGTCTGGCGCGAGCTGCAAAAGCCCCTCGCCGATGATGCGGTCGGCGGCGAGATCCGCTTCGGTGACCGGCGAGCCGTCCTGTTTGCCGTCGATCCGCATCGCGGCTCGATTGACGGCAAGGATCGCTTCGCCTGCCTTCAGCACCAGAGCAGTCAACGGCTCCATCAGGCCCAGGGCAGTCGGCCCATCAATGCGCCCCTTCACCTGCATGCCTCATTCATCGGCAACCTCTTTCGTCCCCAGTTGATTCGCGTCCTTAGGGCCGCTTCGAGCCTATCGCAAGCGCTAGCTGCAATGGGGGTGCGAATGTTAGAACCCGGGCCAATTTTAGGGCACGCGTGATTCGCCGCCGTTCGGCCGCGCAATTCCAGGAACCATCGATGTCTGGCACCTCGTCACCCGGTACCGCTACTGCTCCCGATATGCTCGAACTCGCGGCGCTTCTATGCTCGCGGGTCTGTCACGATCTCATCAGCCCTGTCGGCGCCATCGTCAACGGCCTCGAGGTGCTCGATGACGATCCCAAGCCTGAAGATCGTGAATTTGCGCTGGATCTGATCCGCAAGAGCGCCAAGACGGCATCGGCCCGGCTGCAATTCTGCCGGCTCGCTTTCGGCGCGGCCGGATCGTCCGGCGCGCAGATCGATCTCGGTGACGCGCAAAACATGGCGCGCGGCCACATCGAGGACGGCAAGTGCACGATCACCTGGAATCTGCCGCGGCTCTTGTTGCCGAAGAACCGCGTCAAGCTGCTGCTCAACATGCTCGTGATCGCGCAGCATACGATCCCGCGCGGCGGCATGCTGAAGGTCGATCCGATCGGCGACGGCGAGACCATGAGCTTTCGCGTCACCGCTACCGGACACAATGCGCGCCTGCCGCAGAACATCGCCGAACTCTTGAGCGGCGAGCGCGGACCCGCCGCGGACGCGCATGCGATCCAGCCTTATTATACGCGCCTGCTGGCGCAGGCCTGCGGGCTCACCGTGACGCTCGCGCCCGAGGGCGAGGCGATAACAGTTACGGCTTCGTAAACGGCATCCGCACGGCACTCGTTAATCAAAGCTTTATAGGGCGCTTCGAAACCTTCGGAGCGCCTTATCTCTTTGTTGGTTCCGTTCTTTTGCACTTACTCAACCAATATTAAACGCTTTGCGGTGAAGCTGGCCCCATTCTGAAAGGCGCACATGTGCGCCCTCCCTTATGAAGGCCTGTTTTCATGGATGATCTGTTGCGGGAGTTTTTGACGGAGACCAGCGAGAGCCTGGACACCGTCGACAATCAGCTTGTGAAGTTCGAGCAGGAGCCGAACAACGCCAAGATCCTGGATAACATCTTCCGCCTCGTCCACACCATCAAGGGCAC
>NZ_JBANBK010000150.1:0-11093 GCF_053572325.1 Bradyrhizobium sp. UFLA05-112
ATCGAGCTCATCAAGGTTTACAAAGAGAACCCTGAACTGCTCAGGCGGTGACCCTGCGGCCTACGCCGAATGGATACAATTATCGCGCTGCTCCGGGATCTGTTTGTGTTTATTCCCGAGCAACTGGAGAGATTTTTCAATGAGGAAGCGGTAATTCGATCGCGGGCGCTGACGCGCCAGTTTGACGTCTACATGGCAGCTAGTCCGGTAAACATTCACGGCATCCGCGAAATGCGCGATGAATCCGAGAGAGCTGCCTTTGAGTTGCTCGAGCGAGGGCCAAGCATCTATCAGGCAGCCAACGGAGCCGCACTATTTGTCTTGGCGATATACAAGGTTGTTCGCGTAGATCGACGCGAAAGAGCCCAGTTCCTCGATCAGACGATTGCACGCATGACTGAATGGTTGAGTGATGCACCGGGAATGTTCGGAGCGGCGCTCAAGCAATTACAGAAAATCATCTCTGAAAATCGCGCTAGTCTAAGCCAAATACCGCGAGGTCGAGTTGAGCTTCACCGTTCGGAAGGCAGTATGGATATTGGCGGAGATCCTCCGAGGTCATTGCGAACCAACATCTACTTATATACCTATATCCAAATTGACGAAGTCAATTTAACTCGCTCGCCTATCGACCCCGAAGTGACAAGCGACGGTGGCGAATTGTCGCTTGACGACCGCGTGGTAGAGGAAAAGATTTCTGCCATGAGGGCTCGTATCGATTCACTCTTAAACACAATACGAAGCGCTGAGGCGAACAAGCTCATCTTGGAGGGGCACATCGCGGCCCTGACAGATATAATTAACCAGCTTAGGCAAGCTTAAGTCAGCCGTAGTAATGAGTTGAGGTCTGCCACCGGCTTTCTCGAACGCTTTCCGAGGTCCTCCTCTCCCTCGCCTCCAGGCGTTTGATTATCGACAGCGAGGGGCCCGCTGCTTCCCCAACTTGCTCGAGCGACTGGCAGCGTCCTCCTTTCATTTGCAGCCCCTCCATCCATTGCGCCTAAATTTTCTTGTGCCGAACGGCCGGCTGTCGTACGGATTTCCTGAGATATCTGTACAACTCGGGATTAAGCCCATGTCAGGTCAAGAGAAACGCCAGCGGCGGCCTGCAATCGGTTACACGAGAACGAGTTCAGCGGCGAACGTCGGGGCGGACAAGGACAGCGTGGTTCGCCAGCGGAAGGCAGTCCAGGCCTACGCCAACCGCGCCGGCTACAAGATCGTGGCGTGGTTCGATGACCCCGCCGTTGCCGGAAGCGACACGATCGATACTCGGCCAGGCTTCATGGCCGCCCTCGAAATGATCGCCGGCAATGGCGTCCGGACCATCATCGTCGAAACTGCCAATCGCTTCGCTCGGGACTTGATCGTCCAGGAAACTGGCTGGAAGCGTCTAAACGCAGAGGGAGTGGCACTGATCGCGGCTGACTCTCCCGATCAATTCGTGGACGATACTCCTACGGCGGTGCTGATCCGTCAGATCCTTGGGGCAGTTGCCCAGTTCGATAAAGCCATGACGGTGGCCAAGCTGCGAGGCGCTAGGGAGCGGAAACGCCGCAGGACAGGCGCCAAGGTCGAGGGCAGAAAGAGCTGGGCCGAGCGCAAGCCCGAGATGGTCCAAGAGGCGAAGCGCCTTCAGGCTGCCAATCTTTCCCTGCGCGAGATCGCGGCCGAGCTCGCCAGGCTTGGACACGTCAACGAGAACGGCGCAACATTCTCCGCGTCGTCAGTGAAATCGATGCTGGCGTGAGGACGTTGCGCTGCCTTTGTCCTGCCAGAGCTAGCAGCCGACGCGGCGAGCAATCAGCTCCGTTCGCCTAAACCCTCAGGAAAGGTCTGCCAGCCTTCGATCTTGACCCTTTTTCCGGTTGCGGCCTCGAGTTCTGCGGTTGTCCGCATCACATGCGGAAAGCCGCGCGCCAACTCCCGCCACATAGCTCTTCCGTCTTCTCTGAGAAGCGGATCGGTCATGGCTCTCAGCGAATGCACCCAGACAATCAGCCCTGCCGCAGCCGCGAAATCGCCAGAGCCCTGCAGTTTTTGAACCGTCCGTGAGAAATTAAAGGTCAGTTCGGGGTGCTGGGCTAGGACGGCACCTGGCTGCAGCAACTCAACCCCTCAGTTTCGGCCAGCCGATTGCGCCATTCCGCAGCCGCGATAACCATCATGCCCACTTCTGCGGAATCGAGAGCGGCCAATCGCTGAACAAAATCCGTGATTTCGCGCTTCTGCGCACTAGCGCCCCATAAAGCCAGTTTTCGGGATAGCCAACCCATTTATGAGGTTCCTACTTCCTTGAATGCACGCTCAGCGGCTTTGCACGAGCAGCGGTCCGAAACCATGCCCTGGCAGAGCGTCGTGACGTTAATCAGCGGTTGGCTATCGCTTTCTCTTCCGTAACCTCACCCCCGCCCCTCCGCCGTTCTCTGGAATAAATTCTATACCGGCCTTCTCAAGCGCGGCCACAAGCGCGTTACCGGTCTCCGCTCTCCCGCCAACCTCACCATCCGCAGCCTCCAATCTCTTGACGGTGGGGACTGACACTCCTGACTGAGTGGCTAGATCATCCTGCGACCAGCCGAGCAACGCTCGGGCCGCTTTGATCTGACGAATTGATACTTTTAGTATTGACATCCTACCCGATCCGATGAGATACTTTTAGTATCAGATAGCAAGCCAGCGAGCAACCCAGATGACAAAGAGCACCTTCGCGGTGAACGGCGGAGCTATGCCCAAATTCGACCGCGCAGCCATCATGCGCCGAGCTTGGGCCATCTTCCGAGAAACGTACCTCTATCCGCAGATCAAATTCATCGACATTGGCCGCAAGTGCTTCGCGTGGGCACTCCGGCGAGCTTGGGCTGAAGCTATGCAGAACGCCGTGGTCGCGGCAAAGGCGGCTCAGGCGAAAGCTGAGCGCGTTGAGACGCTGCAAGCACTGATCGGCCGCGCCGCCTACATCGACCACGGGCCTACCTGGCGCGCAACGATCGCCGCCTACCGGGACGAAATCCGTCAACTGCAAGCCACTTGACACCTGAAAACTTCCCGCGGCTCACAACAGGATAATTCCATGACCCACTTAGCTCCGCTCACGCTTTGCGCTCCGGGCGCGTCTCAATTGTTATCGCGTGACCTGATTCCCGCTAGCCAATCTGGCGCATGTCAGCTCCCTCAAACCCAGCCAGAACCTTCCTCGCGCCCGTCGATTTCTTCGAGCGGGGAAGCAATCAACAGGAGATCTATAATGAACATGCTCGTCCGAAGCGCCGCCGTCATTGCCGCAGCTCCCACGATGGCGGCCGCTTCCGCCGACAGCGATCCGGTGTTCGCCGCCCTGGCGGCGCACCGCTCGGCTGATAAAGCATTGGCAGAGGCGTACGATGCTCTAGAGGCGGCTGAGCGTGAACTGAAGAAAGCCGGCGATCTTGAACCATACGTCGAAAGCGTCGGCAATCCCTGGGGCGCTGGAGGATTTCGTTCGACCTCTCACGAGCAGATCGACCTGTACTCCCCAGCGGACATGTACCCCGATCGCAACCGCGCTGAGCATGCTGCGCTTGCTGCGTCGATCGCGCGCCGGGATGCGCGGCTCAATCCGCTGCAAAAGGCGGTGAAAGTTGCAGAGGACGTCGAGCTCAAAGCGCGGTACAGGGTCGATGAGATCGAGCCCACCACGTTTGAGGGAGCCCTGGCCGCGCTCACATTTACACGCAAATACACTCTCTGAGAGCGTAGCGAGGCTCCATGGAGATAACGAAGCGAGGCCCGACCTTGGAAGCAAATCCGACCGGACCTCGCAACCGCGAATCCCGTGCAGGGGAACGTAGAGAAAGATCGTATGGCGGGCTGACACTCGCCTGACGCACCCCTTAACGAAGATTAGGATCTTGCCGTCTTCTCGGGATGACCGATCTTGTCGAGCGCGTCGGCCAGCGTGTTCAGGAACACACGGCGCCAATCACCGGTCGGGTCCGTTGCGATCTGCCGGAGCTCGCGGTCGTCGTCAGGCAGCTCCCAATCATCGAGGGTGGCGACGCAGCGCGTCAAAGCCACGATCCCTGCTACCGGTGCGGATCAGCGTATCCGCATATTTGGCGAGCTCATCTCGTCTGGAGGCGGTGATCTTATCGGCCGCCTCAAATTCAGGACCGTCCAGGAGCTTCGTAGAAACATCCGCCGCCGCGGAATGCCGTTTCGACAGCTCCCGGTGGCGTTCGATGGCTGCGAAAATCGGATCGTCCTTTATAGTCATGCTGGAGTGCCTGAGGTTTGGGCCTATCACGGCCGACAATTCTGCCGCGGCACTTGTGCCCTGAACTGAGACGATTCCTAGGCTTCTGGATGCCCCTTTCCTATTAATCAGGTTTCCTTCATCCCCAATCGCTTCGCGCAATGGCTCTCGGGGACTGTAAAAAGCCGTATGAAGTGGCGCTGCCTGGATCATCAGTCCTACGCCTCCGGCAGATCGCGTCAGGGTGCTCCGGATCGCAGGACCAAGAAATGGCCATTGAGGTTACGGCGATCGCTTACTGAGGAGCGGCAGAAAACTTGTTCGGCGGCATTAGCTTGAGTTCGTAGCATACGATTCTGGCCCCGGTTGGGAGCCTGAATCACGGGGGGTCTGGCCGAACGCAATGCTTCTGGCCCGGTCCCAGCCTCGGCGCTCTTGGACGAAAGCGGATCTCAACCAACCGACAAACTCAGCCGAAATCGTCGACGTCAGGCCCCGACGCGCCGCAAGCTAGTGGTGCAGCGCCGAAGACAGGGCACTTCCGTAGGCAACCTTTTAAATGAAGCTGGATTTATCTATTAATTAATATAGCATTTAATTTATAAATCAGACGGAGACGCCATCACCGAGAGGCCTCGCAACTGCTTGTCAGCACTGAATTTTTTTAAATGTGCCATTTGGGGGTTCATGAGAATGCGTTCTATTGCATCGTGCCCTTTGGCGAATGATCTTCGTATTAGACCTCTTACCGCTTATTGGCGACTTCGCGCCGATGCGCTTGCTCCGTGCACTGCTGGCCCATGGATCGAGATTCTTTGTAATTGCGATGACGCCGGAGCCAGCGATCAATGAACGATATCGTTGATCGAATTTACGAGGCAGCCGTCATTCCTGATCTGTGGATAGATATTCTCGACCGGATTGCCGCCATTGCGCGTTGCGATGGCGGTATTCTGATTGCTGCTGATCCCGATCAAAATGTTCGAGCCGTTTCATCGGACTGCCTTTCGCCCATGCTGCGCGCGTTTATCGATGAAGGATGGATGCGCCAGAACATACGCGCATCGCGTCTCGCGCCTCTGAACTACTCCGGTTTCGTCGTCGACCTCGATCTCGTGACTCCTGAAGAAGCCGAAACAGACCCATTCTACGTGGATTGCTTGCGGAAGTTCGGCGGCGGCGTCGGGACTGGAACTGTGATACCGGCGCCATCCGGCGACCTCATCATTTTCAATATTGAGCGCTCCCACAAGAAGGGCTTTGTAGATCGGGAAGTGCTACCAGTTCTCGATACGTTGCGCCCGCACCTCGCCCGCTCTGCGTTGTTGGCAGTTCGCTTGGGGTTGGAGCGCGCCCGAGCCATGACGGAAACACTGAGCAAGCTGGCATTGCCTGGAGCAGCCCTCGACGCAAATGGGCGAGTTCTTTCCGCCAATCTTCTGCTTGAGCAGATGGGCGCTCAATTCAAATCAGCGGCAGGGGGGCGACTGATAATTTCACATCACCGTTCGCACGATCTATTTCGGGCCGCCCTCGAAGCCCTTGGTGGTCGCGACGCAGAAGCGCGAGCGTATTCGTTTCCTGTCCCGGCCAACGGGGATGGCCCGGCTTGCGTTGCGCATATGCTTCCTGTGCGCCGGCAGGCGCGCGACATTTTTTCCGGCGCGTCGAGCGTATTTGTCGTTACCCCTCTAACCAACGCAAAGGCGCCGCCAGCTCACGTACTCAACGGCTTGTTTGATCTGAGCCCGGCGGAGGCAAAAGTTGCACGCGGCCTCGTGGAGGGCAGCAGCATCGAACAGATCGCCAAGCATAGCAATCTCTCGCGTGAGACGGTGCGCAACCAACTCAAGTCTGTGTTGGCGAAGACGGGAACGGGGCGCCAAGCCGAGCTAGTGAGTTTTTTGACCAGCGTCCACATCGGCCGCAGCTGAAACGCGCGGGGCCTTGGTTGTCGGTGAGCCGTTGGATTGAGCGCCGCGCGGCACAGGGCGGGAATGACCCATTTGGGTCATGGCTTACCGATCAATAAACTGTACCTTCCCGTAGCCAATTATTCTTTCTGAGTTTCCAAAGCTGCGCGTGCAGCATTCAATTCGTAGACATTCCTTTGTGAGGAAGTAATGACGACGTATTGGGTCGAATTTGTATACAACATGGACCGGGGCAATTTCGCTCCTGACGATCAGAATTTTCCGGGAAGCGGTCAGCTGGCCTCGTTTTTGGGCAATCCTGTTTACGGCCCTTCTGTGGATCCGACACCGTACTCGTCCTACCCTTTCGGATACATTGAACAGGCTTACGCAGCAGTGCCTCAAGGGAATTGGGAATTGGTGCAGCAGCCAAACGGGCTCAATTGGCATTTTGAAGAGACCAATATTGTCGAATGGACCTACACGATTGGGATTGGCAATTACTTCGTAGCAGGGAGTCAGCCTGATCCAACTATCTTGGTCGGTCCAACGGCAACTGACAGCGCGACAGAGGCGCAGCCCTCACCATATGAACCTCCCGGTACAAGTCCCGGTATTTTTACTGTTCAATGGACGACCTATGCGTGGGAAGAGATCAATGTAGGGCCGCCCTCAGGGCCAATCGTAAATATTAGCAATGCGCCGACGGTTCACAAGTCGGCATCACAGCCGCAGACAGAAACCTTCACCGTTTCACTATCGTCTCCTAGCAGTGACACAATTACTGTCGACTACGCCACCCATAATGGAACGGCGATAGCAGGAGCGGATTTCCAAGACTCCCATGGGACGCTGACCTTTGCACCGGGACAAACAACACAAACGATTCAGGTTCCCCTTCTCGAAAACCCACTTTCTAGTCCACCCTCCGAACAGTTTTCGGTCGTACTGAGTAACTTGACTGAATCGGGAGGCACGGGCGCCGTCGTCGGTATCAATACGGGATTTGGTGCGATCGACCAGAATACGCTCTTCACCACAGGAGCAGAGACCGTCAATTTCAACAGTCTCACGGACAATCAAGCAGCCGCAATCGATGACGGTGCTGACCTTTACAATGCTCTGGGTGGTGGCGACACCATTACGCTTCCGAATGCTGATCCTGGTGACACTAGCATTGCTATTTCTCTCACGGACAAGACGTTTGATCTCCATCATACTTTCGCAATTGGCGACAGTCCTACTGGAGTGACTACAAACGTTTACGGAAGTAGTGGCAGCTACAACCTAGCACTTGGCGCAGGCGCACAGACGGTTACGATCAACGGCGCAGGTACAACCAAAGTCGCTGCCGGTTCAGGGGTAGATAGCTTTTCGATCTCTGGCGGCGGGACCTTGGAGGTCAATGGAAATCTAGGAGGTGGCTCGGCGACTATCGGCGCTAATTCGACACTAGAATTGAACGGCGCTGACATTGGGACGATTACGTTTGCTGGTACCAATGCAACGCTAAAAATCGACGGGAGCACGACGCCGACGGGCGTGATCTCTGGTTTTACCCCGGGCGACAGCTTTGATATTGCCAGTTTGCCGTTTGATGGACATGGCTATACGATTTGGGAGACGAGCACGAAGACTCTTCAGTTCGTGGACAACGGAGCTGTTTACAATTTCAGTCTATCGCAGCCGATCGTAGGCGGGGTGACTCTATTCTCAGATAAGAACGGGGGGACGGAGATCGCGTACATTTCGAATCCGGCTACCCATTATTCGACGTCACCAGCACCGCCGCCTCCGGCACTACAGACGTTCAATCCTTATAGCGCGGTTGTTCAGCTAACCTACACGGCGCCAGATGGAGACACCGACATTGGAACGGGGTTCATAGTCGGCCCTCACACCATTCTCACTGCCGCGCACGTACTTACACATGTGAAATTAGAATCCCCGTTAGGACCAGTCTCGGGTCCAATAGTAACGATCAACGGCGTTGATATTTCTATCGGTACCTTCAGTACCTTTACGGACCCACAGTATGTTAGCTCAGCGACATTTAACGATCTGAATGAGATTCATGACTTCGGTGTAATCAACACTTCGGTCAATCTTGCCTCGTACGGAATGTTTCAACTGACATCTGGCTTTGCGGCGGGAAGCGTCAATATTACTGGATACCCAGGTGGCCTTGGCCCTCAGTATAACTCTATCCAAAATGTAATCCTTGGCGCCACTGGCTTTCTAGAAGATCCGGGTAATCTTGGCGCAGGTGCTAGTGGCGGTCCGGTCTGGGTGTCCGATGGAAGCTCATCCACAGCTGTCGGTATCTATGTTGGCGTTCCAGATGCTTCTCTACAATTCACCCCAGCTGACATTTCGGAAATACTCGGATGGGAGGCGCTCGGCCTTTCGCTGTCCAAAGTCGCGGAAGGCTACATTTCCGGCGCAACCGTCTTCGCCGACGCCAATGGCACCGGCCAACTCGCCTCCAATGATGTTTCGACCACAACGGATTCAACGGGTAGCTTTTCGCTGAGCGGCGGCTCAGGCCCGCTGATCGCGTACGGGGGCACGGATACATCCCTAGGATTGCAGTTTAAGGGACAATTGTCTGCGCCTGCAGGATCGACCGACATCACTCCACTGACGACACTGCTTACTGATCTTGCTTCAGACTCATTTGCGCAAACGAAGGTTCTTACGGCTCTCGGCCTTTCCACAACTCTAGACCTCACCACATTCGATCCGATCGCTGCAGCGCAAGGCGGCAGTCCCGATGGCGCTGCTGCAGAGGTCGCGGGTGAAAAGGTCTACGACACCGTCTCTATGATTGCGTCCGCGCTCGCCGGAATGGGCGCAGCGTTTTCTCCGAGTCTTCAGGCAGCGTTTTCGTCCCTTGCTTCTGCCTTGGACGCCACAGGCATCAATTTGAGCGACAAGACCGCTCTGAGTGCCCTGTTCACCCAAGTCGCGCAGATGGAGGGCATAACACTCGGGCAAGGCACGGCCGATACCATCGCCTCCGTTATTGCAGCTGGCAACGCCGCACTGGACCACGTTCTTCAGACGGATCAGTCCGGCGCTCAGTTGCTCAGCGATGCCGCTGGTATTGCACTTGTGGAGCAAGGAGCCGCATCGACCGCGATCACGAATGCGGCTGGCAACTCTAGTCAGTTGCAAGTAGTCGCGAACCTATTCACGGGAGCCAATCTTGGGACGCTGATCGCTCAGGCTCAAAATGAAACACAAAGTCCGGGTCAAGATCTAGGACCCATTGCTTTTAATGGTGCTACCTCAACCGACCAGAACACGGTTCTAAAAGCTTCTGTGTCGGCCGTCGATCTGGCGGGTAATGGCATCACATACGCACTGGACGGGACCGCTCCGGCCGGGCTGACTTTCAACTCCGATGGCACCTTCAGTTTCGATCCAGGTACGAACTATAAGTACCTGGCTCTCGGCGAAAGCACGACCATGTCGTTCAAGTTCACCGCTAGTGATGGCCGAGGGACAGCGGGCACCGGAACAGAGACGATAACAATTAACGGTCTGAACGATCCGCCGACACTCGACAGCACTCATACCACAGCGAGTGAGACCATCAACGAACTGCCACATACCACCGGCAGCACTGCGATCGACAAAGTGACCGGGGTTATTGCCTTTACCGATCCTGACCTCAGTCATCGCCCCGCAGCCACTATCGACACCAAGGACGAGACCTTTTCATACCAAGACTCTAGCGGTCATGACTATGCTCTCACCCCCGCTCAGATCGCGACTTTTGAGGCGGCAATCAGCATCCAGCCTGAATCAGGCAACACCAACGCTGGAACTATCGATTGGGTGTTCAGCTTCGCGGACAAGCAGATCGATTTTGTAGGAACTGGCGAGAGCGTGACCGCTACCATTCCAGTCGTCATCGATGATCAGCACGGTGGCACGGTTACGCAGGATGTGGTCGTTACAATTGACGGCGCAAACGACAACCCCGTCGCGGCGCCAGATGGTAACGTTGTGGCTTGGGGGCGCACTCTTAAGGTCGCGGCCGACGAGGGTGTGCTTGCTAACGACAGCGATCCCGACATCCACGACAAACTTACCGTCCAGGCCGTCGATGGTAAAACGAAGGCTGTGGGCCATGCTATCGAGGGCAAATATGGCTGGCTGACCCTAAATGCCGACGGCAGCTATACGTACACCGCGAGCCGCAACCATGACGACTTTGGCTGGTATCACCGCGGGTGGGACGATCGTGGCTGGGACGACCGCGGTGGAATAAAGCAGGACACCTTCACGTACACCGTTTCTGACGGCCACGGCGGTTTGACCACTTCGACGCTCAACATCGTCGTTTTCGAAAAGGGCACCACATACCTATCAGGAGCCAATACAACTCTCACGGCGGCTCATAACGGGCCGTACGTGCTCGATGGCTCAGCACGCGGCGATACGTTGAAAGCTGGCCATGGAGACGCCGTCTTGATTGGCGGTAGCGGCGATACCCTTATCGCAGGAAAGGGCGACGACACTTTCCTCTTCCGACCGGATTTTGGAAACGACATCATCAAGAACTTCAATATTCACGAAGACACGCTGGAGTTCGATCACAGCATCTTCAGAAGTACGCACGACATCTTGGCCCACACGACTAACACGGCAGCTGGTGCGGCTATTTCGGATGGACAGGGCGGCACGGTTACTCTGCTAGGCGTTACAACGGCCGAGTTGCACGCGCATGAGCATGACTTTCACCTGGTTTGATGCAGCTGGCTTATTGATTGGTGGCAAAAAGAGAGTACTTCTAAAACAGGCGCCGAGGTCGCTCGTGGCCCTTCGCTAATTGCACCGCCGCGCGAGCTTGACCGCTTATGTGCTGGTTTTTGGACGCCGGCAAGAAGGAGGCTCCGCAGGGTCAACTGACCGGCGTCCAAAAAGCGCCAAGGCAC